>JBGSLI010000446.1:0-8180 GCA_041740775.1 Alteraurantiacibacter sp.
GCCCGCGCCGCGCGGCTGCGCAGCGGCAAGACCCGCACCGTGGCCATCGTGGTCATCACCCGCCCCGGCATGGGCGCGACGGAGATCAATCCGTTCCATTACAATCTGCTCGGCAGCACCTGCGCGGCGGTGGCCGAAAGGGGATATCAGGCGCTGGTATCCTTCCAGTCTTCCCCCGAACATTTCGATCGCGACTTTATCGAAACCCGGCAGGCCGATGCGGTGATATTGCTGGGTACCAGCACCAATGATGCGGCGTGGGAATATCACCACCCGCTGTTGGCGCGCGCGGATGTGGCCAGCTGGGGCTCCCCCTTCGCCGATCATGACCGGGTGGATTCGGACAATGCACTGGGCGCGCGGCTCGCTATCGGGCGGCTGCTGGCGGGCGGGCACCGCCGCATCGCCTTCATCGGCGATACCAGCGAAACGCAGAACCAGTTCCGCGAACGCTATCTGAGCTATTGCAAGATAATGGCGGAAAGCGGGCTGGACGGCGCGCAGCCGGTCTTCGTCGATGCGCCGCTGCGGGTCGAACAGGGCCGCCTCTCGCTCGCCGCGCTGATTGCGCAGGGGCGTAAATTCGACGGCATTTTCTGTTCCTGCGATGCGATGGCGCTGGGCGTTCTGGATGGCCTGCGCGAACGCGGGATGCAGGTTCCGCACGATGTCGGCGTGGTCGGTTTTGACGGGCTGGGCAGCGGTGCCTACAGCAACCCGCCGCTGACCACGATCGAGCCCGATTTCCGGCAAGCGGGCGTGCTGCTGGTGGAAGCCGCGCTGGCAGGCGAGGAACGCCCCGGCAAATCCCGCGCCCCGGTGCGGCTGATCGAGCGCGCCAGCGTGCGCGCGGTATTGCCATAGGGTTACATGGCGAAAGCTTGCCATGCCCAACGCAAGCGGGTTAGTCTTGCGGCGAAAGTGCGCATAATTCCGGCGGATATTTTGCCGCCAAATCCAGGTAAGCCATGCCCAGAAAAAAACAGCAGAACGCCGCCCTGACCATGGCCGATGTTGCGCGGCTGGCAGGCGTCTCGCCGATCACGGTATCGCGCGCACTGGCAGGCAGTTCGTCGGTGCGCGAGGAGACCCGCAAACGGATTGCGCAGATCGCGGACGAGGCCGGCTATCGCTTCAACCACGCCGCCCGCAATCTGCGCCGGCAGCGCAGCAACACGATTGCGGTGGTGGTGGAAATGGTGCCTTCCACCGTGCGTCCGATGAGCGAGCCCTATCCGCTGTCGCTGCTGGGCGGCATCATCCAGGAACTTTCCAGCGCCAATTTCACGCTCAGCCTGTCCACGCTGGCAACCTTTGGCGGCGCGCCGGGGGCGATCGACGGGATCATCCTGCTGGGCCAGGGGATGCACAATGATGCGGTGGCCGATATCGAGCGGCTGGGGCTGCCGCTGGTGGTATGGGGCGCGGTGCGGCCCGGCGGGCAGCATCTGGTGGTGGGCAGCAACAATCGCGAAGGCGGCGCGCTGGCAGCCGATCGCATGGAGCAGCTGGGCCGCAAGCGGCTGGTGTTTCTGGGCGATACCGAACATGCCGAAGTGGCCGACCGGCACGAGGGCTTTTCCGCCCGCCTGCAACAGCATGGCGCGCTAATGCTGGGAACGCGGTCTTGCGAATTCAGCTTCGTTTCGGGCCATGATGCGATGCAGGAACTGCTGGAAGAACACGGCCTTCAGATCGACGGGGTGTTTGCCAGCAATGATGCCATCGCCATGGGTGCGATCCGCGCGCTGGCAGAGGCCGGGCGCAGGATACCGCGCGATGTTTCGGTGATCGGGTTCGACGATTCGCAGAGCGCATCCTTTTTCGTCCCGGCGCTGACTTCGGTGCGCCAGCACTGGACCGAGGGCGGCCGCCTGCTGGCGCGCAAGGCGCTTGCCGCGATTCAGGGCGAACATGCCGAATCGGAAGAAATGCCCGTAGAGCTGGTCATCCGCGCCAGCTGAAGCACCGCTTTCGCCGCCGACATTCTGTTGCCCGAAAAGCACGGACACGCACGATTCCAGCCTGCTGATGATATCGATATCACAATAATGGTATCGATATCTTGACATCGATACCATCGTTACGCCAAGAGTCCCTCCAAGAACGCCGGACAGGAACCGGCTGGCAATTCAGGAGAGGTGGAAGCTTTGGGCGATGCGCGCATCCATTCGGTTGGCGAAGACGGCTGGCAGCTGCAACAGACTGCCTTCGATCCGCAACGCGAACCCGCGCAGGCATCGCTGTTCGCGCTGGCCAATGGGGAAATCGGCGTGCGCGGCGGGCTGGACGAACTGTCCGGTGAAAACGCCGCGATCCTGGCCGATGGCCACATCAGCAATCCGATTGCCTATCACGAAAGCTTCACCGGCTTTGCCACAAGCTCGGACATGCGCTTTGCCGCGCCCAGCCCGGTGCGGATCGAATTGCTGATCGATGGCGTTCCGCTCGCTCCGGACGAGGGGGCAATGCTCGAATTCTCGCGTCAGATCGACCTGCGCACCGGCGTGCTTTGCCGCACGACGAGCTGGCGCATCGATGCACAGCGCCAATTGCATCTGGTAATCCGGCGGCTGGTCGCTCCGGCGGCCGGGGCCGGTTGCGCCAGCCTGATCGAAGCGCGCCTTTCGGGCGGGCCGGGCATCCTCACCATCCGCTTCCCGCTCGATTGCGAAAACACCGGCTCGGGCGATCCGGCCGATCCACGACTGAAGAAAATTGCGCTGCTGCGGCGTGAAAGCGCGAGCGAGGACGGATTGCAGGCGCTTTTTTCCGCCGGCCAGGGCGATGCGGCGGTGCGGCTGGCGATGGCACAATCGCTGCAATTGCGCGAGGGGCCGGGAAGGATTGGCGCACAGGGCCAATACGCCGAAGCTGTGATCGATCTGGCCGAAGGCGCAACCGCGCTTGTCGAACGCCATACCTCCTTAGCTATCGGCCCGGATTGCGCTGAAGCCGCGCGCACCTTGCTCGAAAGCAACCGCGCGGCGGGCTGGGATGCGCTGGCGGCGGGACTGAAAGCCCAGCTGGCGCAATTCTGGACCGACTGCGAGATCGCCATCGATGGAGACGGCGAACTCCAGCACGCGATCCGCCTTGCACTGTTCCATCTTTTTCAGGGGGCCAGCCGCAGCGATCGCCATTCGGTCGCGGCCAAGGGGCTGACCGGCGAGGGCTACGAGGGCCATTATTTCTGGGATACCGAAGTTTTCGTATTGCCCGCGCTGGCGCTGATCCAGCCCGATCTGGCCGCACATATCTTGCGCTTTCGCATCAGCACGCTGGATAATGCCCGGCGCAACGCGCGCCAGATGGGCCACCGCCACGGCGCGCTCTACCCATGGCGCACGATTGCTGGCGATGAATGTTCGGCGCATTATCCCACCGGGTCCGCGCAATATCACATCAACGCCGACATCGCCTATGCGCTGAGCATCTATCGCGACGCCACCGGCGATGATGCGCTGGTGCGCGATGGTGCCGCCATGCTGTTTGAAACCGCGCGCATCTGGCTGGAAATCGGCCATTTCAATCCCCGCCGGGGCGGTGCCTTCACCATTCACGGGGTGACCGGGCCAGACGAATACACCGGCCTTGTGGACAATGATCATTACACCAACGCCATGGCGCGCCGCCACCTGCTGTTCGCCAGCGATCTGGCGCAGCAAATGGCGCGCGATTGCCCCGCGCAATACAGCGCCCTTGCCGAACAGATCGCGCTGACGGCGGAGGAAGTCGTGCAATGGCGCGCCGCGGCCGAGGCGATGTGGCTGCCCGTCGATCCCGAACTGGGCATCCACCCGCAGGACGACAGCTTTCTTGGCAAGCCCGAATTTGCCTTTGCCGATCTGCCGCGCGAGAACTTTCCGCTGCTGCTGCACCATCACCCGCTGCTGCTGTTCCGCCACAGATTGTGCAAACAGGGCGATGTGGTGCAGGCAATGAGCCTGGTGGGCGAACACGTTCCGCTGGCCACCAAGCGCCGCGATCTGGCCTATTACGCGCCGCTCACCACGCATGATTCGACGCTTTCATCCACCGCCTTTGCTATCCTTGCGGCGGAAACCGGCGATGATGCAGCCGCGCTCGGCTTCCACCGCGCCACCGCGCTGGTGGATATCCACGATCATCACGGCAACACCCATCACGGCGTGCATATGGCGGCGATGGCGGGAAGTTGGCTGACGCTGGCGATGGGCTGGGCGGGCCTGCGGATCATCGACGGGCAATTGCACTTTCGACCGCGCTGCCCGGCCGCCTGGACATCCTACGTTTTCCGCCTGCGCTGGCGCGGTTCGCTGCTCGAAATCCACGTCAGCGATGCAGGCGCGCGCTATCGCCTGTGCGAAGGCCCGGCGATGCAGCTGTTCGATCGCGGCCGCTTGGTCCGGCCCGCGCGCGATGCAGCGCTGATGCCCCCGCCACAGGTGGAAGCGGTAATCTTCGATCTGGATGGCGTGCTGACCGATACCGCAGAGGCGCATTTCCACGCCTGGAAACGCTTGTGCGACGAGGCGGGAATAGCGTTCGACCGCGACCTCAACCAGCAGCTCAAGGGGGTCGATCGTGCGGCCTCGCTGGCGATCATCCTCGATGTCGCCGGGGTTGCGGCTGACGCAGGCGAACGGGCCGAAATGATGGCGCGCAAGAACGCCTATTACCGCGATGCGATTGCGCATTACACGCCCGAAAACCTGTTCCCCGGCGCGCGCGAATGCCTGCTGGCGTGTCTGGCGGCGGGGCTGAAAATCGGACTGGCATCGGCCAGCCGCAATGCGCGCGATGTGGTGCAGGCTCTGGGGATAGAACACTTGTTCGACACCATCACCGATGCCGCCACCATCGCCAATGGCAAGCCCGATCCGGAGATTTTCCTCGCTACCGCCAAGGCGCTGGGCTGCGCTCCCGCGCGATGCGTGGGGGTGGAAGATGCCCGCGCCGGCATCGCCGCGATCAAGGGCGCGGGAATGCACGCCATCGGCATCGGCGATGCAGCCGAACTGGATGCAGCCGATCGCGTGGTGACGACAATCGCCGACCTCGGCATCGATCTGCTGGTCAGCCCCTTCGACCGTGAATTTCAAAGCAATGTAAGAATGGAGAGAGAATCATGATCTGCAAATACAGATGGCTGGCTTCGGCCGCCGCCGCCGTTGCCCTGTCCCCCGTCGGCGCTTTCGCGCAGGATGCCGCTCCTGCCGATGGAGCAGAGCAGGAAAATGCTGCCCAGCCAGCCGAACAGGAATACATCGGCGAAATCGTCGTCACCGCCCGTCCCGGCGGGTCCGAACTGCGCAAGCAGGACGCCGCCTATGCGATCAGCACGATCGACAGCGGCGCGATCGACCAGATCGCCCCCAACAGCACCGCCGATCTGCTTTCGGTTGTGCCCGGCGTGTGGGCGGAAAGTTCGGGTGGCCAGAACGGTGCCAACATCTTCGTGCGCGGCTTTCCCGGCGGCGGCGATGCCGAATTCGTCACCTTCCAGTATCAGGGATCGCCCGCCTTCCCGCCGCCGACGCTCTCGTTCCTCGAAAACTCGCAATTGTTCCGCCTCGATGAAACCATCGCCAGGGTGGAAGCGGTGCGCGGCGGCCCGGCGCAGGTGTTCTCCAACGGCCAGGTCGGCCTCACCGCCAACCTCATCCCCCGCCAGGGCGGCAATTCGCTCGAAGGGCTGGTCAAGGCCAGCGTCACCGATTACGGCGACAAGCGTTTCGATGCCGTGCTGAGCGGCCCGCTGGGGCCCGATACCGGCTTCATGGTGGGTGGCTTCTATCATGCCGGTGACGGGCGGCGCGATGCCGGCTTTACCGCCGAGGAAGGCGGCCAGATCAGCGCCAACATCACGCATGATTTCGGCGATGGCAACATCACCGTCTGGGGCCGTTACCTGAACGATCGCGGCGCCTGGCTGCTGCCGATTCCGGTGATCCAGAACCAGGACGGCAGCCTTGAGGACTTCCCCGGATTCAGCCGCGGATCGGGCACGTTCAACGGCCCGGAAACGCGGCTGACCACGCCCAATGACGGGGAAACGATCGACCAGTCGCAAGGTCGCGGTGCCGATCTGGTCAATTTCGGCTTCGATCTCGATTATTCGCTGACCGACACGATCTCGCTGTTCAGCAAGACCAGCTACCTGAACGGATCCGCCGATACGCGCGGGCTCGTGCCCGCCGGGCCGCCCACCACCATTGCCGATATCGCGGCCGGTTTTGGCGCGGGGATTGGCAGCGTCACTTATGTCAACGGCGGCGATCCTTTCAATCCCGCCAATGCGGTGATCGAAGTGGGCGCGTGGCGGGTGGACAAGGATCTGGAATCCTTCGTTACCGAAAACGGGCTGAACTTCGATTTCGGAGACAATACGCTCACCGCAGGCGTCTATTTCGCCTCCTTCTCATCGCGTGACCGGTGGAATCTGGGCAATTTCCTGCTGCTCGAAGCGGTCAGCAATCCGCGCATAATCAATTTGACGCTGGATGATGGCCGCGCGGTAACCCGCAACGGCTTCACGCGCGGATCGTTCTTCAACGTCAATGCCGATTACGATGGCGAGGATGTGGCCGCCTATATTTCCGACGAATGGCAGATCACCGACCGGCTGCGGTTGGATGCAGGCCTTCGCTGGCATCGCCACGAGGTAACCGGCAGTCTGGAAAACAATGATTTCGGCGTGGATACCGATGGCGATCCCGACACATTGTTCAACAATGGCGATGCGGTGCTGAACGGCACTTTCTCGAACATCGAATTTTCAAAGAGCAAGGTCGCCTGGACAGCTGGTGCCAATTACGACTTCACCGACGATGTGGGCGCGTTCCTGCGTTACAGCCGGGGCAACAGCTTTCCGCAGTTCGATCAATTGCGCGACGGACTGCGGCTGGTGCAGGAAATCGACACCATCGAAGGCGGGCTGAAGGTCACCACCCGCGCCTACAGCCTGTTTGCCACGGTGTTCTACAATGATTTCAGTGGCATCCAGAACACCCAGATCGTCAACGGCGCACCCATCCCCAATGTCGGCTCGGCCAGCGCCATCGGTGTGGAGCTGGAAGGCGAATTGCGGCCCATCGACGGGTTGAGCCTGGGCGGCAATCTCACCTATCTCAACGCCGAATACGATAATTTCTTCGCGCTGGGTGGAACGGTGGACGCTTCGGGCAACAGCCTGGAACGCCAGCCCGAATGGCAGGCGCGCGGACGGATGGCCTATACCGCCAGCTTCGGCAATATCGAGGCGACCGCCTTCGGTTCGGCTCAATGGGTGGATTCGCGCTTTTCGGATAACCTCAACACGCAGGTCCTGCCGTCCTACACCAAGGTCGATGCCGGCATTGCGGTGGACGTGAACGAGCGGCTGACGCTGATGGCCACGGCGGACAATCTGCTCAATTCGCACGGGCTTACCGAAGGCAATCCGCGCACCATCGGTTCGCAGGGCATCGGGCCGATCCTGGCCCGGCCGATTCTGGGGCGTTCGTTCACCTTCAGCGCGCAGTTCGCTTTCTGACGGCAAACTGCAATAAAACCCGAAAGGTATAAACCTTCGGGTCGCATCCGCCGGGTGGCCAGTGTGCCCCCGGCGGATTTACCCGCCCGACAGCGTGAAGGAAAACAGCCCGTGCCAGCAAACCGTGTACGCGTGATCGGCGCGATCATCCTTGCCTACATGCTGTTTGCAATCCTGCTCAACAGCGTGGGCACGGTAATTCTCCAGTCGATCGCCTCGCTGGGGCAGACCAAATCGAGCGCCGCCATTCTCGAAGCGTTCAAGGATCTGCCGATCGCGGTCACATCCTTTCTGGTCGCCTCGTTCCTGCCGCGCTTCGGCCTGCGCAACAGCATGACGCTGGCCTGCGCGCTGGTATGCCTCGCCTGCATCGCCATGCCGCTCGTGCCATCCTTTGCCATGACCAAGCTGCTGTTTGCGGCTACCGGCGCAAGCTTCGCGCTGGTCAAGGTTTCTGCCTATGCGATGGTGGGATTGGTGGCGCGCGACAAGGCCGATCACGCCAGCCTGATCAGCACCATCGAAGGGCTGTTCATGGTGGGCGTGCTGTCGGGATACTGGCTGTTCAGCGCCTTCATCGACAGCGCCTATCCGGCGGGGCTGGGCTGGCTGAATGTTTACTGGGTGCTCGCCGCCGTCTCCGCGCTGGTGGCCGTGGTGGTGC
>JBGSLI010000447.1:0-2684 GCA_041740775.1 Alteraurantiacibacter sp.
ATCCGAACAACCGTCTCCACCACCAACATCCCGATCTCACCACCTGGAAAACCAGGCAGTCTGCTACACCATCAGAATGAGGGGTCCCTTTTAGACGCCGATCACCCCGCTAACGGGGTCCCTTTTGCACGCCGGTCCACACCAGATCGGGGTCAACCTCAAGGGCAAGCGGTGCCAAGAATTGCGCTGTCGTCGCCCTGTTGGACTCCAACACCTCGTCCGGGGCTTCCGCAATGCCGGGATAGAACCATTGGTTGGAGTAATTGCCGCGCACATAGTCATATTCAATGACGTTGCGGCGGCAGGCCTGAAGGTCAGGGGACAGAACGAAGGCACGCTTCCACGCGCTCAAGGGACAGCCTGATCTCCAGCACCTGCACACCGTCTTTTTGCGCTGGCTGGTCGCTGACTGCCAGCCATTCTCCCTGTGCGGGGTCACTCGTCAGCTCGATGCGGAGCAACCATTTCTGGTCCCGGAAACTGACCGGCAACTCCCGCGCTGCAAGAATCGCGGGTTCTGGCACCAAGGGTGTTTCGAGGGTCTCAATTGGAGGTTCGCTGGCAACGCCGGGAAGGGCGTCCGGCAAACCGGCCTGCATGGCGTCAACTGCGCGAGTGATTGCCTTCTGCGCGGCGTCTGCCAGTTCATTGCGTGCCGCTTGGTGGAATCGCTGATGACGCCTTTGCGGCGGCCTTCGCCATTTTCGCGCCGCCACAGCGGATATTCCGACCAGCGATCTTGCGTAATCAAATGAATCTGTGTGCTGCCGACATAGGCGCTGAGTGGGCCGTCGATCTTGCTTCTAATGTTCTTGCAGCGGGCTTTGCTGACCTCGCCAGCGTTTGCGCGACGCTGCTGTGCATCGGCGTATTCACCTGCCACTTGCGAAAAGGGTCGATTGAATATGGGAACATCGTGCTTCACCCGAAAGCGGATATCGGCATCCTCGTCCAGCGCACGGTCGCGGGCTGTCTGACGATCCGCTGTGCGAAGCGAGATCGTCTTATAGCGATCCTCGTTGTGGAGCCTTATCCGGCAGTAATAGTTGTCATGCCCGACGTCGCCACGCCGGAAGATGATAAGGCCAGGCTTGATTTGCTCTTTGTCGAGGACGAAACTCATGCCATGATTCCCACTGTGCAGAAACTGTGCAGATCGGCGGCGTAAGTGCTTGTTTTGCCGTGCCTGTGTAGGTTCTGTGTGGGTCATTGTAGCAAAAAATGTTGTTTGTTTCTAGGTATTTATTATGATCCCTTCACCCGCTCCATTCTCCCAGTCGCTACCGTCCGTATTTGTCTAGAAAGACCCACGGAACCTTCGATATTCTGCGGTTACCCAGGCCGCTAGCGTTCACCCGTGTTCGGCTCCGGCCGTGTGTTGCTGGGGGTATGATTGGGGTTTCTGCAAATCGGCTCAATCGACACCCCCAGCGCTGGGGGTATATTGGGGGTAGCGGCCCCCGCAGGGGATGGCGGGGCATGGCGCTTACAGACGTGGCAATCCGCGAGCAGGCACGGCAGGATGGGTTCGATTACATCGAGATGTTCTGCAACCCGAAGCGCAAACACGTCAGGAACGGGATGCGATCGCCCGTCGAGTTCGAACGGCAGCAGGCGTTGACACAGCAAGGCGTCCAGAAAACTGGGGGCTATTCAGTGCAAGGCCGTGATCGATGAGTTAGCTGGGCGCACCGAGGAGAGAGCAGAACCCAAATCCGTGAGGCTCAGGCCCGCGATGGCGAAGCAGGAAGGGTCGTAAGGCGCAGTCGCCATTGCCTGCGATCAGACCGAATTGGGCCTAGTCCGGGCCTAGTCGCACCCGCCGCCAGACCCCCTCGGGCGCTTGGGGCCGAGAAAGTCAAACGTTTACAATGGTGCGGGCGGCGGGACTCGAACCCGCACGTCTCAAAGGACAGTGGATTTTAAGTCCCCGGCGTCTACCATTCCGCCACGCCCGCTGCGCCGCGCCATGCCTAGCCGCTGGAATGCCCCCTTGCCAATGGCGCGCGTTGTCCGCACTCTAACGAGTGTTAGGGAGAGGCGCCGCATATGAGCGCGGAGACATTTGATTTCGTAGTGATCGGGGCCGGTTCCGCCGGGTCTGCCATTGCCGCGCGGCTGGCAGAGGATGCGGGCAGCACCATTTGCGTGCTGGAAGCGGGCGGGCATGACAGCCATCCCTTCATCCATATCCCCAGCTTTGTCGCCGCCGCCATCGGACGCAAGGAAACCAACTGGAACTTTGCCACCGTGCCGCAGGCAGGCATGGCCGGACGCGCCATTCCGGTGCCGCGCGGGCGGGTGATCGGCGGCAGCGGCGCGATCAACGGCATGGTCTATTTTCGCGGGCATCCCACAGATTATGACGATTGGGCAGATGCGGGCTGCAAGGGCTGGTCCTATGCCGAAGTGCTGCCCTATTTCACCCGCAGCGAACACAATGAGAACTATCCCGCAGGCGTGTTTCACGGCGCGGGCGGGCCGATCAATGTGAAGCATGTGGAAGGGCCCAATGCGCTCAATTTTGCCTTCATGGATGCGTTGGCGGCAATGGGATACAAGCCCTGCGATGATTTCAACGGACCGGACCCGGAAGGCTTCGGGCGGCGGCAGGGACTGATCCGCGACGGGCGGCGCGAAAGCACCGCCACCGCCATGCTCAAGCCGGCGCTGGCACGCGGCAA
>JBGSLI010000448.1:0-10770 GCA_041740775.1 Alteraurantiacibacter sp.
GCCGGGCGCAGGCGGCGCTGTCGCGCTGGATGGCGCTGCGGGCGGGGCTGCGGGCGGGGGTGGCATCACCCTTCCTGTTCCCTTCACCCAAACGGCACATCACCCGTATCCGCTTGTTTCAGCTGGTGAAGGAACTGGCGGTGCGCGCCGATATCGATCCGGCCAAGGTCAGCCCGCATGTGTTGCGCCACGCCTTTGCCACGCATCTGCTGGAAGGCGGGGCGGATCTGCGGGTGCTGCAAACGCTGCTGGGCCACGCCGATATCGCCACCACGCAGATCTACACCCATGTCGATTCGGCGCGGCTGGTGGCGCTGGTGAATGCGCACCACCCCCTTGCAGCCAAAGGCGCGGGGGGGTAGCGGCACGGGCATGGCCACATTCCTCGAATTCGAAAAGCCGGTTGCCGAACTGGAAGCGAAGATCGCCGATCTGCGCGCGGGGGCGGGCGAGGGCGGCGATGTCGATATTTCCGCCGAGTTGAAGCGGCTGGAGGCGAAAAGCGCCAAGCTGCTGCAATCCACCTATGCCAGTCTCACCCCGTGGCAGAAGACGCAGGTTGCCCGGCACGGCGCCCGGCCGCATTTCCACGATTACGTGCGGCTGGGTTTCGATCATTTCATGCCATTGGGCGGGGATCGATTGTATGGCGATGATCAGGCGATCATGGGCGGGCTGGCCACGTTGCGCGGCCGCCGGATGGTGCTGATCGGGCACGAAAAGGGCAATGATACCGAAAGCCGCATCCGCCACAATTTCGGCATGGGCAAGCCCGAAGGCTATCGCAAGGCGATCCGGCTGATGGAACTGGCGGACCGTTTTGGCCTGCCGGTGGTGACGCTGGTGGATACATCGGGCGCCTTCCCCGGCATTGAGGCGGAAGAGCGCGGACAGGCCGAGGCCATCGCCCGTTCGACCGAGGCCTGCCTCGCGCTGGGCGTGCCGATGGTGGCCGCAATCGTGGGCGAGGGTGGCAGCGGCGGCGCGGTGGCGCTGGCAAGCGCGGAGCGGGTGCTGATGTTCGAACACGCGGTCTATTCGGTGATCTCGCCCGAAGGCTGCGCCTCGATCCTGTGGCGGACGGCGGAAAAGGCCCCGCAGGCGGCAGAGGCGATGAAGCTGACCGCGCAGGATCTGATCGGGCTGGGCGTTATCGATCGCATCGTGCCCGAACCGGTTGGAGGCGCGCATCGCGATCCGGCTACCGCAATCGCCAGCCTGGCCGATGCGATCGACGATGAGCTGGAGGCGCTGTGCGTGCTGCCATCGGAGCAATTGCGCCGCCAGCGCGAGGATCGCTTTCTTTCCATCGGCCGCGATCTCGCCTGAAACGGCGGATGTCAATTGATGTAACGGGAACATAGCCCCCGCGCGCGGGTTCTTGCAATCAATCGGCCGCAGGCGCGACAAGCGCCGCGCGGAAGAACTTTCAGGAGGAGGATTGCCCATGTTGCGAAAGTCATCGCTGCAAATGCGTCGTGTGAAATCGCTGTCGCTGGCGGGTGCCGCCGCGCTGGCGCTGTCTGCCTGCACCACCGTTCCGGGTGCCAATGTCGCCCCCGGATCGCCGATCACCGCAGCCGAAGCGCAGCTGGGTGCGCAGTATCACGAACAGTTCGTGGCCGAATTCGGCGGCGAGATGACCGGGCCGCAGGCGCAATATGTGCAGCAGATCGGGCAGAATATCGCCGTGCAATCAGGGCTTGCCAACAGCCGCAGCGCGTTTGACGTGACCTTGCTCAATTCCAGCGTCAACAATGCCTTCGCGGTGCCCGGCGGCTATGTCTATGCCACGCGCCAGCTGGTCAATCTGATGAACAATGAAGCCGAACTGGCCGCCGTGCTGGGGCACGAAGTAGGCCACGTGGCCGCTCGCCATTCCGCCCGGCGGCAGGCGGCGGCGCAGCGCAACCAGCTGGGCGGGCTGGGAATTGCGATCCTTTCGGGAATCCTGCTGGGTGACACCCCGCTCGGCGACACGATTTCGCGCAGCGCTCTCCAGGGTTCGCAAATGCTGACGCTGAGCTATTCGCGCAATCAGGAACTGGAAGCCGATGGGTTGGGCGTGCAATATCTCAATTCCGCCGGATATGATCCGCGCGCGATGGCAAGTCTGCTGCAAAGCCTGGCCGCGCAGAACCAGCTCGATGCGCAATTGCAGGGCCGCGCCAATGCGACGATCCCCGAATGGGCATCGACCCACCCTGATCCCGCCAGCCGGGTGCAGAATGCGGTGCAGTTGGCGGGTACCGGTACGGGCATTACCAATCGCGAAACCTTCCTCAGCCGGATCGACGGGATGATTTATGGCGACGATCCCGAACAGGGCGTGATCGAGGGGCTACAGTTCATCCACCCGGTGCTGCGCTTTTCCTTCACCGCGCCCGAAGGCTTCTACATGGTCAACGGCACCAGCGCGGTTTCGGTCAACGGCGATGCGGGCCGCGCGCAATTGACCACGGCGGCGTTCAACAGCAATCTGGAAAGTTATGTCCGCACGGTATTCCAGGCAATCGGCGGGGAGCAGCAGCAGCTTGCGCCCGCCAGCATCCAGCGGACTACGGTGAACGGCCTTCCTGCCGCCTTTGGCACCGCCACCGTCAGCAATGGCCAGCAGCAGGTGGATGTTACCGTCTTCGCCTATGATTTCGGCAATGGAAAGGCGTTCCATTTCCAGTCGATCACGCCTGCGGGACAGGCGGGGACGTTCAATTCGCTGTATAATTCGATGCGGAAGATCAGCGCGAGCGAGGCAGGCAGCGTGGTGCCACGGCGGATCGACATCATCACAGCCGCGCGCGCCGATAGCGTGGCCACGCTGGCGCGGCGGATGGCCTATACCGACGGGCAGGAAGCGCGCTTCCGGGTGCTGAACGGGCTTTCGGGCAGTGATCAGGTGGTGGCCGGGCGGCAATACAAGATCGTTACCCGCGCCAATTGATCTAATTGCGCCGCGTTCATTGCCAAAAGTGTGGCAGGCATAAGAAAAGGGCGGCAGGTTTCCCCGCCGCCCTCTTCGGATAATCTGTCAGACCGGGTCTTACGGCGTGACGGTGTTGGAAGCCTTCAGCTCGTCGCTGACGGTGGTGAACGTGGTCGAAAGTTCTTCGCCCAGGCTCTGCATCGCGGTGATGGCGGCAACGGCGATCAGGGCGGCAATCAGGCCATATTCAATGGCGGTAGCGCCCTGTTCGTCACGGATCATGTTCTTGAAGAAGGTCATCATTAGTCTCCTGGTTTCAGTCTTCGGTACCCGGTTCAACCGGGAGGCCCGATTGAACGTTTCCCCTGTTACGGGGTATTCGTTGAGAAATTCCTAATTCACGGCAGAGAACTTGCATTGGCGACACGGGTTTCGATGTTGAGCCACATATCTATCGTTTCGGTCGCAAGTCCCTGCAAGGTGGTGATCATGGCAATCACGATCAGCGCCACGATGAGGCCGTATTCAACGGCCGTCGCACCCTGTTCGTCTTGCAGGATTTGCCGAAGCGTAGTTTTTGCAAACACCGTATTGTCCCTTTACTGATAGAGCGCGACAATGAGCTATTTCACACCAAATCATTAACAAGGTGCTGCGAGGGAATCTTAACGTGATAAATTTCCCGACATGGCTGCCAGTGGTGGCGCTGGCGCTGTTCGATGATCGGGGGCGCATCCTGTTGCAGCAGCGGCTTGCGGGCAAACACCACCAGGGCTGTTGGGAATTTCCCGGCGGTAAGGTGGAAAGCGGCGAGAAACCAAGTGCTTCGCTGGTGCGCGAGATCGCCGAAGAATTGGCCATCGTGATCGATCCGGACCAGCTTTGCGCATCGTTTTTTGCCGAAGAATCGGGCGAAAACCACATTGTCCTGTTTCTTTACACGTCGCACCAGCCGTGCGCGCAGCCCGATGGCCGGGAGGGGCAGGTGTGGGGATGGTTCACCCTCGAACAGGCCGCGCAGCTGATGCTGGCACCGATGGACCGGAAACTGCTGGCCCAGATCGCTGGCGCTGCCTGATAGAGCTTGACCAATAGGCCTTGCCAAGCCCGAATGCCCCCCCTATGTGGCCCCCTCCAGCGCGCCCGTAGCTCAGCTGGATAGAGTACCTGACTACGAATCAGGTGGTCGGAGGTTCGAATCCTTCCGGGCGCGCCAACAGAGGCGGTCTTGCGCAGGCAGGGCCGCCTCTGTTGGTTTCCGGCCAGCATATCGGGAACGGGAACCCAAATACCTTCTGTGCCGTTGCACGCGCGAATGCGAATGCTGCAAGAGGGTGCCTGCCGCTAAAGATGGAAAATCCGGTCGGGCATGCAGGCGGTGAACCCGCTCCGGATCGCGTCTCGCGGCTGGAACACGGCACCTCGTCCGGCGTGTGGCGCTATGCGCGGGCCGATCGGGCGGCGGTGCTGATCGATGCGGATGTTTTTTTCCGCGCCATGCAAGCCGCGATGCTCAACGCGCGCCAAAGGATATTCCTGATCGGTTGGGATTTCGACACGCGCATCCATCTGCCCGACGGGCGCAGGTGGTTCAGGCGCGGGATCGATGCTTCCTTCCCCCGGCGGCTGGGCGGGTTCTTCTCGTGGCTGGTCCGCCATCGCCCAACGCTGGAAATCCGCATCCTGAAATGGAGCTTCGGGATGTTCAAATTCGTCGTGCGCGGATCGATGTGGCTCGATCTGCTGCGCTGGCTTGGCTATCGGCGGATCGATTTCAAATTCGATACCGCGCATCCGCCGGGGTGCAGCCACCATCAGAAGATTGCGGTGCTGGACAACCGGCTGGCGGTCTGCGGCGGGATCGACATGACGGTGAAGCGGTGGGACACGCGCGAACATAAAGCCCGCGATCCCAGGCGCAGGACGCCAGGCGGGGCGCATTATGGCCCCTGGCACGATGCATCGATGATGATGGAAGGCGAAATTGCCGGCGCGCTGGACGAATTGGGGCGCGATCGCTGGATCCGCGCAGGCGGAAAGCCGCTGGTGGATTTGCAGCCGCGCGGGCAAAGCCTCTGGCCCGATGGACTGGAAGCCGATTTCGAGAATGTCGAGATCGGCATCGCCCGGACCCGCGCAGCCTATCGCGATCGGGCCGAAGTGCGCGAGATCGAGCAATCGTTCGTCGAGCAGATCCGCCGGGCGCGCAAATGCATCTACGCCGAAAGCCAGTATTTCGCCTCGCGCGTGATCGCAGAGGCCGTGCTGGAAAAGCTGGCCGAGGCTGACCCACCCGAAATCGTCATCGTTCATCCGGCAAATGCTGACGGTTGGCTGGAACAGCAGGCGATGGATCACGCGCGGGCGGAACTGGTGCGCGCCATTACCGCAGCCGATACGCAGCACCGCTTCTCGATCTGGATGCCGTTCGCGGGCAGCGCGCCGATCTATGTCCACGCCAAGGTGACGATCATCGACGATCTGATCCTGCGCGTCGGCTCGGCCAATATGAACAACCGTTCGATGGGGCTGGACAGCGAATGCGACGTTTTCATCGATGCCGCACGCCCCGGCAACAGCCATGCCGCACAGGGCATAGCGCGCGTGCGCCTTTCGCTGCTGGCCGAACATTGCGGGATTGCAGAAGCGGATATCGCGCAGCAGCTCGACAGGCACGGTTCGATGGCTGCGGTGATCGATCACGCGCATGATGGGGAAGGCCGCCACCTGCGCCGTTATCACCCGCCCGAATTGAACGGCGCGCAGGAAACGCTGGCCACCAGCGGTTTGCTCGATCCCGAAAGCCCGCAGGAATTGTTCGAGCCGTTTGCAAAGCGCGGGCTTTTCCGCAAGGGAAGCCGCTTGCAGCGCATGCGCGCACGATGGAAAAGGAAGAACGGCAAATGAGCAGTCTGGTCGGGCCGGACGAAGATGATCCGCGCGGCAAGCCAGCGGTTCCGGCAGAGGTGCAGGATGCCGTGCGCACGCTCATCCGCTGGGCAGGCGATGATCCCGCGCGCGAGGGCCTGCGCGATACGCCGGCGCGGGTGGCGCGGGCGTGGAAGGAGTATTGCCAGGGTTACGATGAAGACCCGGCCCGCCACCTTTCCCGCGTGTTCGAAGAAGTGGGCGGCTATGATGAAATCGTGCTGCTGAAGGACATCCCTTTCCAGAGCCATTGCGAACACCATATGGCCCCCATCATCGGCAAGGCTGCGATCGCCTATCTGCCCACCGATCATGTAGTGGGCATTTCCAAGCTGGCGCGCGTGCTGCACGGTTTTGCCCGGCGGTTGCAGATCCAGGAGCGGCTGACGGCCGAAGTGGCGCAATGCATCTGGGACAATCTCGAGCCTCGCGGTTTGGCGGTGGTGATCGAGGCGAGCCACGCCTGCATGACCGCGCGCGGGGTGCGCACGCCGGGGGTAAACATGGTCACCAGCAAGGTGATGGGCATTTTCCGCAGCGATCACCGCTCGCGCCAGGAAGTGCTCAAATTGATGGGTTACTGAGCGCGCCCGCCGGGTGCCGCTTCGACAGGAATTGAAAGGCTTACGATGAGTGCATTGCATGTTCGCGGCGGGCAGAAGCTGATGGGGCGGATCGAGCCTTCGGCGAACAAGAACGCCGTGCTGCCGGTGCTGTGCGCCACGCTGCTGTCCGATGCGCCGATCATGCTGCGCAACGTGCCCGAAATTACCGATGTCACGCGCATCCATGCCTTCTTCACGGATCTGGGCAGCAAGGTGGAATTGGACCAGGCGGCGCAGACGCTGGCGATCGATCACTCCACCATTCCTGCGGGTGCGAAGGCGAAACTGCCGCAGGCGATGCGCGCCAGCATCATGATGATCCCCGGCCTGCTGGCCCGGCTGGGCGAGGCGCGGCTGGAGCACGAGGTGAAGGGCTGCACGCTGGGCGCGCGCGAGATCGATCCGCATGTGGCGGTGTTCAAGGCCTTCGGCGCGGACGTGAGTTACGAGAAGAAGGATATCGTGTTCCGTCACAAGGGCCGCGCGGAGGCGACGCGGATGTGGCTCGAATATGCCAGCGTCACCACCACCGAAAACTTCATCATCAGTGCGCTGACGGCCGAAGGCACCAGCCAGATCGTCAACGCCGCCTGCGAGCCGCATGTGCAGGAAATGTGCAGTTTTCTGGAAGCGATGGGCGCAACGATCAGGGGCAAGGGCACCTCGATGGTCTCCGTCGATGGCTGCCGCGAGTTCAAGCCGGTCGATTACACCTTTGTGGAGGATTTCCACGAGATCGCCACCTTCATGGCGTTGGCGGCGGTGACCGGCGGGGACATTTCGGTGCGCAACACGCGGCCCGAGGATTTCATGCTGATCGACCGCACCTTCGAGAAATTCGGCGCGCATGTGGAGCACAAGGACGGTTGGTCGCGCCTCAATGCGCCCGAAGAACTGGTGGTGCAGCAGAATTTCACCACCCACCTCACCACCAAGGTGGAAGCCGCGCCGTGGCCCTATATCCCGGCGGACCTGCTGCCGATCTTCATCGCGCTGGGCGTCAAGGCGCGCGGGCAGGTGATGTTCTGGAACAAGGTCTATGAAGGCGGGCTGACCTGGCACACCGAGTTGAGCCTGTTTGGCGCGCACACGCTGCTGTGCGATCCGCACCGGCTGATCACTTTCGGCGGCAGCAAGCTTGTGCCCGCCACGGTGACCAGCCCCTATATCATCCGCGTCGCCATCGCGATGCTGATGGTGGCGGCGAGCATCGACGGCGAAAGCACGATCCTCGACGCCGACCCGATCCGCCGCGCGCATCCCAACTTCGTGCCGAACATCGATTCGCTGGGCGTGGATGTGCGCTGGGAGGATTGAAGGGGCAACCCGTCATTGCTAGCGGAGCGCGGCAATCCAGTTTTGCCCTCGTGCGCTTTGGCAAGGGCAGGGACTGGATTGCGTAGTCGCTTCGCTCCTCGCCATGACGGGAAACTGCTACAACAGACCCAGCATGTGCTCCGCGCTCGAAACGCCGAATTCGCCGGGGCCTTCGACGTTGATTTCGCTTACCACGCCATTTTCGACGATCATCGAATAGCGGTTGGAACGCGTGCCCATGCCATAGGCGGAGAAATCCGCATCGAGGCCGAGCGCCTTGGCGAAGGTGCCGCTGCCGTCGGCCAGCATGGTGATATCATCCGAACCATTGGCCTTGTTCCACGCGCTCATCACAAAGGCATCGTTCACCGAAACGCAGGCGATTTCGTCCACGCCTTTCGCCTTCAGATCGGCGGCCTTTTCGACAAAGCCCGGCAGGTGTTTGGCCGAGCAGGTGGGGGTGAAGGCACCCGGCACCGCGAACAGCGCCACCTTCTTGCCAGCGAAGAAATCGCCCGCGCTGACCTTTTCGGGGCCTTCGGAAGTGGCCTTCACCAGCCCCACATCGGGTAGCCTGTCACCCTTGGAAATCGTCATTGTCTGCAATCCTTCCGTTTGACCGTGTGGAGCACAGATAGGCGGCGAGTGGTGCCATTTCCACCGGCAAATTGCGGTTAATCCGGTTTTACCTTCGATGTTGAAGATCGGGTAAACATCCTCCTCCATTCTCCTTCGTGCGGGAAAGGTGCTTCCCGCTGCGGGAGACGGGACATGGGAAAATCGATGATGCTGGGATGCGCGCTGGCAACAGCGGCGCTGACGCTGGCAAGCCCCGCCGGGGCAACGCCGGGCTGGTCGCGCGATTCGCAATCTGCCGAACAGCTGCGGCGGCTGGACATCATGCTGATGGTCACCAGCCTCAGATGCCGCCGGACAAGCAGCGATTTTTCCGCCGATTACGATCGCTTTGCCAGCAATCACTTGTCGACGCTGAACGATGCCACCAGCCGTCTGCGCGATACCTACGCCCGCGGGCGCAGCGCGAGAGCGCAGAACCGGGCGATCGATACCATCAGCACCTCGATGGCCAATCGTTACGGGCTGGGCCATCCGTGGCTCGGCTGCGAAGAACTGGCCAGCGTAACGCGCAACCTTGCCGCCGAACGCAACCTCGATGCAATGCTGGCGGCGGCGGATGAACTGCTGGCAGAACGCCCGCCCGCGCAAGCGTCGCAGCTGGCGCTCTACACCGCCCGCTGACGCTGACGCGCAACATCTGCTTTCATGCCGCCGCAGGGCTTTACGGCCCGGCCTTCCCCGCCTATGGCGCGCGACAAACGCGTTGCATGGAGCCCCGGCGACGCTTCACCCCCATTTGCCGAGGAGAAGTCGCGTGGCCGATGCCGCTTTCACCGATTATGTCATCAAGGATATCGCGCTGGCCGATTATGGCCGGGCGGAAATCAACATTGCCGAGACCGAAATGCCCGGCCTGATGGCCACGCGCGAGGAATTCGGTGCATCGCAGCCGCTGAAGGGCGCGCGCATCACCGGCAGCTTGCACATGACGATCCAGACCGCGGTGCTGATCGAAACGCTGATCGCGCTGGGGGCGGATGTGCGCTGGGCCACCTGCAACATTTTTTCCACCCAGGATCACGCCGCCGCCGCCATCGCCGCAAGCAAAATTCCGGTGTTCGCGATCAAGGGCGAAAGCCTCGCCGAATACTGGGATTATGTCGGGAGCATTTTCGATTGGGAAACAGATGGCGATGGCACCACCGCCAATCTGATCCTTGATGATGGCGGCGATGCCACCATGGTCGCGCTGTGGGGCGCGCGGATCGAGGCGGGTGAACAGATGCCCGAACCGACCAATGCCGAAGAAGTCGAAATGCAGCGCGCGCTGAAGGAATTCCTGCGCCGCAAGCCGGGCTATCTTTCCGCCACGGTGAAGAATCTGAAGGGCGTTTCGGAAGAAACCACTACCGGCGTTCACCGCCTTTATGCGCTGGCGCGCACGGGCAAGCTGCCGTTCCCCGCGATCAATGTGAACGATAGCGTCACCAAATCCAAGTTCGACAATCTTTATGGCTGCCGCGAATCGCTGGTCGATGCGATCCGCCGCGCCACCGATGTCATGCTTTCGGGCAAGGTCGCCTGCGTGGCGGGCTTCGGCGATGTGGGCAAGGGCAGCGCGCAAAGCCTGCGCAATGGCGGCGCGCGCGTGCTGGTGACCGAAATCGATCCGATCTGCGCGCTGCAGGCGGCGATGGACGGGTTCGAAGTGACCACGATGGAAGACGCGGTGAGCCGCGCCGATATCTTCGTCACCACCACCGGCAACGAAGATGTGATTACCGCCGATCACATGAAGGCGATGAAGCCGATGGCGATCGTGTGCAACATCGGCCACTTCGATTCCGAAATCCAGATCGGCGCACTGAGCAATTACGAATGGACCGAACTGAAGCCCGGCACCGATCTGGTGAAGTTTCCAGACGGCAAGGAAATCATCGTTCTGGCCAAGGGCCGGCTGGTGAACCTGGCTTGCGCCACCGGCCATCCCAGCTTCGTGATGAGCTGTTCCTTCACCAATCAGGTGCTGGCGCAGATGGAATTGTGGAGCAATGCTACAGGCTACGAAAACGATGTTTACGTGCTGCCCAAGCATCTGGACGAAAAGGTTGCCGCGCTGCATCTGGAAAAGCTGGGCGTGAAGCTGACCAAACTTTCGCAGGAACAGGCCGATTACATCGGCGTGCCGGTGAATGGCCCGTTCAAGCCGGAACATTACCGCTATTGAGCATGGTGCCGAGTCCCCGCGCAGGCGGGGACCGCAGGCCCTTGTTCGCGAGCAGACCCCCGCTTTCGCGGGGGATCATGCCCGTGCAGAGCCTTCTGCCCATTGCATCGCGCGTCGCGTCCTCATAGCTGACGGGCAATGGAAATGACGCCCACCGCGCTGGCCCTGCTCGGCCTCCTGCTGGCTGCCTG
>JBGSLI010000449.1:0-1549 GCA_041740775.1 Alteraurantiacibacter sp.
CGCGGATCAGCGCCTTGGATGGCACGCAGCCGGTATTGACGCAGGTGCCGCCAATCGTGCCGTGGCCAATCAGCGCCACCTTCGCGCCCGCTTCGGCAGCGGTGATCGCGGCGGAAAACCCCGCCGATCCCGCGCCCACAACGGCCACGTCGAATCCGCCCGGCGGTACAGAAGTTTGGCGATCATTCATTGGCTGCTTGGACGACGGGCGGAATTGCCCGAGCAGGCAGCCTGGCCGGATGACCAGCGCGCGAAGATGGCGGTAGGCAGAAGGCGGCCGCCCTCGCCCTCTTCACGGATGGCGAGTTCGCCGTGTTCGATCGTTCCGGGAAGGTCGGCGAAGGCCTCGGCCAGCAATCCCCCGATCGCCAGCGAGGACATGCGCACGGCATAGACGGTGAGGAACAGGAAGCGGCTTTCTGCATCGAGCAAGCGGCGGCAATCGGCAATCAGCGGCGGCAAGCCTTCCTCCAGTCGCCACGTTTCATTCTTCGGCCCGCGCCCGAATTTGGGCGGATCAAGGATGATCCCGTCATAATGGCTGCCGCGCCGCACCTCGCGCGCGGTAAACTTTGCCGCATCATCCACCAGCCAGCGGATCGGGCGATCCTCCATTCCGGAAAGCGCGGCGTTCTCGCGCGCCTGCGCCACCGATTTCTTGCTTGCATCGACATGCGTGACCGGGCCGCAATCGCTCAGCGCAAGGCTGCCGACGCCGGTATAGCCGAACAGGTTGAGCGTCGAAAATTCCCCCCTCCCCTCTAGGGTCGGGGCCGGGGGCGGGGTCTGTCCGGCTAAGCCAGCGACGGCTGAGGAGGACAAACCCCACCCCAACCCCTCCCCCAAAGGGGAGGGGCTTAAGGTTGCCCGCATCCATTCCCACACCGGGGCCATATCGGGGAAGAAGCCCAGATGGCGGAACGGCGTGCATTGCGCGGTGAAGCGGGCTTGGTTCCACCCCAGTGGCCAGCCCGCTTCGGGCACGGCCTGCGCGAAATGCCAGCGGCCGCCGCCATCCTCGTCGCTGCCGGGAATGAATTCGCCATGCGCCTGCCATTCGGCCTCGGACAGGCGCGGCTGCCACATCGCCTGCGGTTCGGGGCGGAGCGCGCCACGGCTTCGTCGTGATTGTGTGGAATCACGCGGAGACGCGGAGACGCGGAGGGGCTGTTGCCGCGCCGAAGGCGCTTGAAAGATTGACGCTCACAGAGAGGCAGAGGCACAGAGTGGTTGCGCAGATCTTCTCTGTGCCTCTGTGTCTCTGTGAGCGCAAAAATGAAGGGCGGCTCCGCCGCGATAAAGTCCCCTCCGCGTCTCCGCGTCTCCGCGTGCCAAAAAACAATGGCTGATCTCACCCAGCAACCGCTCGTGATGGCAGGCGAGGCGTGGGCCGATTACGGCCTTGTCGATTCGGGCAATGGCCGCAAGCTCGAACGCTATGGCCCATTCCGCTTCATCCGCCCCGAACCGCAGGCGATGTGGCAGCCGCGCCTGTCCGAGGCCGAATGGCAGGCGCATGGCGAATTCATTCCCGGCAGCGACGAGGATG
>JBGSLI010000450.1:0-14843 GCA_041740775.1 Alteraurantiacibacter sp.
TCCGAACAACCGTCTCCACCACCAACATCCCGATCTCACCACCTGGAAAACCAGGCAGTCTGCTACACCATCAGAATGAGGGGTCCCTTTTAGACGCCGATCACCCCGCTAACGGGGTCCCTTTTGCACGCCGGTCCACAATGTTAACACCAACAGGCCGGGTGACACGCCTTCGGCGATAGTGATGGGAATGGCGTGCGAGGGGCAGGTCGTTTCCGGGATAATTCCTGATAGGACTCTCCGGACATTCGAAAAACATATCGACCGTTTCGTCGTACCGGGCTCGACGATCGTTACCGACGGGCATGTAAGCTACAGCGGGTTGTCGCGAAGGGAATGGCATCACGTTGCGGTCAACCACAGTATTGCATTTCACGACTTCAGAGGTTTCCACACCGTGGAAATCGACACTTATTGGGCTGTCGTCAAAAGAACGATGCGCTCATATGTTCAGGCCTCTCCCGAACACTTCTGGACCTACCTCGCTTTGATCGAGTTCCAATACAATCGACGCAGGAGTCCTATATCTCCCTTTGATGACCTGATCGGCAGCTTCCCGGAGGTGCACGAAGAAAATATCGCTATGATCAAGAAGCGATTCATCTGGGATTGAGGGCTTGCCGAAAATATGTTCGAGAGGTCATCAGATGAAGTGGATATCACCCATCCGTGGCTGTCGGCAAGGAGTTACAGGATCGTTGCTTATAGTGCGCGATCGGCAGGAGCTATTCGCTTGGCAGGAGTTGATCGCCGCGTTGAAGAGAGGATTGTCAGACAATGGCCCCAGTGACTTGCCGGTGAATTGGTCAAAAACATTGGGACCCGGAATTTCAGCCACGTACGCAGCGACTCGTGCCATCCGCAAACCCGGGGCATGATCGTAGGCTGACACCAGACCATGAAAAACCGCATCCTGAACCGCCCCGGGATTGTCGGAGGCCATTTGGTTTAAGTTACGCTGCCATGGGGACGTCGTCCAGCGTGGCGTAGTAGCGTTGTTCGGCTTCGGCGGGCGGGATATTGCCGATAGGTTCGAGAAGCCGCCGGTTGTTGAACCAGTCGACCCATTCGAGCGTTGCGAACTCGACGGCTTCAAAGGATCGCCATGGTCCGCGCCGGTGGATCACCTCGGCCTTGTAAAGACCATTGATCGTCTCGGCCAAGGCATTGTCATAGCTGTCGCCGACGCTGCCGACCGATGGTTCGATGCCGGCCTCGGCAAGGCGCTCGGTGTATTTGATCGAGACATACTGGCTGCCGCGATCACTGTGGTGTACGAGCCCGCCGCGATGAACTGGCCGCCGATCGTGCAAAGCCTGCTCCAAGGCATCGAGCACGAAGCTGGCATGCGCGGCCCTGCTGACCCGCCAGCCCACGATATAGCGCGCGTAGACGTCGATCACGAACGCGACATAAACGAAGCCACCCCAGGTCGAGACATAAGTGAAGTCCGAGACCCACAGCATGTTGGGTGCCGGTGCATGGAACTGGCGGTTGACATGATCCAGCGGACAAGGTGCTGCCTTGTCGCTGAATGTCGTGCGCACCGGCTTGCCACGGATCACCCCTGCCAAGCCCAGATCACGCATCAGCCGCTCCACCGTGCAGCGGGCGATATCGTGCCCCTCACGCTTCATCTGTCGCCAGACCTTGCGGACACCGTAAACCCCGAAGTTCTCGGCAAATACGCGTGCAACCTCGGGCTTCATCGCCATGTCGCGCTGCGCCCGCGCCGACAGTCGCCCCGGATCCCGGCGCTCGGCGACATGCTTGTGATAGGTGTATGGGGCGATCGGCAAGACATCGCAGATCGGCTCGACCCCGTGAGACCCACGGTTATCATCGATAAACGTGATCATCGCTTGAACGGGCGGTCGAGCTCCGCCTGCGCAAAATACGCGCTCGCCTTGCGCAGAATCTCGTTGGCCTGGCGAAGCTCACGGTTCTCGCGTTCCAGCGCCTTGAGCCGGTCGGCCAGCTCGGTTGGCACTCCAGCGCGCTTGCCGCTGTCCACCTCCGCCTTCTTCACCCACTCCAGCAGCGTGTGCGCCGAACAACCGATCTTCTCGGCTATCGAGGTGACCGCTGCCCAGCGGGAGGGATGATCAGCTTCGTGATCCAGCACCATGCGGACCGCCCGCTGGCGAACCTCCGGTGCGAATTTGTTGGTTGTCTTGCTCATAACAGGCCCTTCCTCTCAGGAGTTGGGGCCTCCGACAATCCCGGGGCGGTTCACTGCTTCCGCCAATCTTGGAACCTGACATTCTTCGATCCGGCTGAACGGCGGCAGTTCTCCGTTCTGGCCCGGCCCGAACTTTCGCTTGAGCATTTTATTGTGCAGTGCAATATATCGGGCATGAAAATCGCCATCGTGGATGAAAGCACTGCCCGTGCCTCGATCATCGAGGAGGGGCTGGCCGGGATCGACGATCGCGAGGTGTTTATCCTGACCGAGCGGCAGGGCTTGCTTGCACGCATCCAGGATATCGCGCCCGATATCGTGCTGATTGACCTAGGCAATCCCTCGCGCGACATGCTGGAGGAATACTTCGCCGTCAGCCGCGCGCTCGCTCGCCCGATTGCAATGTTCGTGGACGAGAGCGACGACGACGCCATCGCCGCCTCCATCGATGCCGGGGTCTCCACCTATGTCGTCGACGGGCTGGCGGCGGGGCGAATCCGGCCGCTGCTTGATCTGGCGGTGCGGCGGTTCAATGCCTTTGCCCGGCTGCAGAACGACCTGGCAGCAGCCAAGGGCAAGCTGGCCGAGCGCGAGACGATTGACCGTGCCAAGCGCATCCTGATGAACAGCAAGGGTCTGGGCGAACCGCAGGCCTATGCCGAACTGCGCAAGAAGGCGATGTCCACCAACCGCCGCATTGCCGAGATTGCCGAGGCGCTGGTCACGGCCCACGATCTGATAGGGGGCGATTGACCCATGAGCACGCGTGAACTGACCGTGGGATTCCTGCCGCTGGTAGATGCCTGCCTGCCTATTCTGGCGCAGGAACACGGCTTTGCGGAGGAGGAGGGGCTGCATCTCGGCTTCATCCGTGATGTCAGCTGGGCGACGGTGCTGGATCGCCTGCTCTATGGCCACAGCGATGCGGCGCACTTGCTCGCACCTCTGGCGATTGCCACCACGCTGGGGCGCGGACGACCGGCGCAAGCGATGTCCACGCCGTTCGTGCTGGGGCTGAACGGCAATGGCATTACGCTGGCGCGCGGATTGGCGGCTCGGGTGACGACTCCGGGCACATTTGGCGATCCACGCGCGATTGGTGCGGCGCTGAAGGTGGAGGCGGAGCGGTCGCTGGCTGCGGGCAAGCGACTGCGGTTCGGCGTGGTGCATCGCTATTCGAGCCACAACTACAAGCTGCGCTATTGGCTGGCGGGATCGGGGATTCGTCCCGATGTGGACGTGGAGATCACCACCGTCGCCCCACCGTTCGTGCCCGATGCGCTGGCGAGCGGCGAGATCGACGGGGTGTGCGTGGGCGAGCCGTGGAACTCCGTCTGCGTGGAGCGCGGGGTGGGGACGATCGTGCTGGCCACAGCGCAGATCTGGCGGCGCGGGGTGGAAAAGGTGCTGGCCATGCGCGAAGCGGTGCTGGAGGAGAAGCGCCCCGAGACCGAGGCGCTGGTCCGCGCCATGCGCAAGGCGGGCAGGCACTTTGTCGATCCGGCGAACTGGGAGGAGAACGCCCAGCTGCTGGCGCTGCCGCAATATCTCGATGCCGATGCGCGGCTGGTGCAGCGGGCGATTTCGGACCGGCTGGTGCTCGATCAGGGTGCGCCCGAAGTCCATTTCCCCGATTTCATGTACCAGTATTCGGAAGCCGCGAACTTCCCCTGGGTCAGCCAGGCGTCGTGGCTTTATTCGCAGATGGTGCGCTGGGATCAGGTCGGCTTCGACCTTGCCGACGCGCAGAAGGCCGCGCGAGTCTTCCGCCCCGATGTCTACCGCAGTGCACTAAAATCGACCGGAGACGATCTTCCGGCCGCCAATGCAAAAGTCGAAGGCAGCGTGTCCCAGTTGACACAGGTGGGCACACAACAGGGTGCTATCACCTTGTCTACCAACAGTTTCTTCGATGGCCGGAGCTTCGATCCGGATCGCATGGAATCCTATCTGGCGGAGTGCGACTAGGTACCATTCTTTGCTGCACTGCAAAATAGCGCTTGCCGAAGCCGCCCCGAATCGCTTACCCATGGCCCCGCACGAAGCCGGATTGCCCACTGACGGGCGAGCGCGAAACGGCTTCACACACATTCAACATTGCGTGGCAACGTCGCCGCCCGGTCTGGTTCCAGCGAACCAAATCGTGGCGGCTTTTTCGCGTTGTCCGCACATTCCGGGGATCGGGCATTATGAGCGACACTTTCAAGGGCAAGCTGAACCGCCGCACGGCAATGGGCACGCTGGCCGGATTCGCCGCCGCGCTGATTCTTACGGGCTGCGGGGATACGGACGCGGGCACAGTTGTCGCCGCCAACATCGACGGCCCGCCGGAAAAGCCGACGCTGAAGCTTGGCTTTATCAAGCTGACCGACATGGCCCCGCTCGCCGTGGCGCTGGAGAAGGGCTTCTTCGTCGGGGAGGGGCTCAACGTCACGCTGGAGCCGCAGGCGAACTGGAAGGTGCTGCTCGACGGCGTGATCGGTGGCCAGCTCGATGCCGCGCACATGCTCGCCGGGCAGCCGATTGCCGCTACCATCGGCTATGGCACCCAAGCCAACCTGATCGCGCCGCTTAGCCTGGACCTGAACGGCAATGCCATCACTTTGTCGAACCGGGTGTGGGATATGATCAAGGATGAACTGCCACAGGAAGGTGGCGTGCCTATCCACCCGATTTCGGCCGAATATCTCAAGCCGGTGGTGGCCAGCTTTGCCGCCGAGGGCCGGCCGTTCAACATGGGCATGGTCTTTCCCGTTTCGACTCACAATTACGAGTTGCGCTACTGGTTGGCGGCGGGCGGGCTGAACCCCGGCTTCTACACCCCCGGCGATGTCGCGGGAACGATTGGCACGGAGGTCAATCTCTCGGTCACGCCACCGCCGCAGATGCCCGCCACGCTGGAGGCGGGCACCATCGAAGGATACTGCGTCGGTGAGCCGTGGAACCAGCAGGCGGTGGCGATGGGCATCGGCGTGCCGGTAATTACCGACCACGAAATCTGGAACGATAACCCCGAAAAGGTTCTGGGTTTCCGCGAGGATTTCGCCACGCGCTTTCCCGCCACCACTGCCGCCATCCTGCGTGCGGTCATCAAGGCGCAGCAATGGCTCGATGCCGATAGCGGCGCCAACCGCGCCGAAGCGGTCGAAATCCTCAGCCGCCCCAATTATGTCGGCGCCGATGCCGAAGTGATCGCCGCCAGCATGACCGGCCAGTTCACCTTCGCACCGGGAGACACCCGGCCCGCAGAGGGCTTCAACATCTTCTTCGACAAGTACGCCGGCTATCCCTTCTATTCGGACGCGGTCTGGAATCTCACCCAGATGCGCCGCTGGGGGCAGGTGGCCGAAGACCACACCGACGAGTGGTATTTTGAAACCGCGCGCAAGGTTTATCGCCCCGATCTCTACCTCGCCGCCGCCAACGCGCTGGTGGAGGCAGGCACGATACCCGTCGAAACCCTGCCCGAAACCGATGGCTTTCGCGAACCCAGTAGCGCCTTCATCGACGGCATGACCTACGACGGCAAGACCCCCAACGCCTATCTCGGCCAGTTCGCTATCGGCCTGAAAGAGGGCCAGAGCGTCACCGCGAACGGCGTCGCCTGAAGTGCCAATCAGCAAGGATTGAAAATACGATGGCCACCGCCTTTGCCACGCTTCACCCACAGCCCGAACAGGATAATGCCTCGATGGCGATAGCCGTAACCCCGCCTGCTGCGCCAACGGCGCAACCCGCTTCGGCGAAGGCTCCGCTGTTCGGCGGCAAGCTGAAGGAGTTAATGAAGGCGCTGCTCGCCCCGCTGCTGGGGATCGCGGTGTTCCTCGGCCTCTGGGCGGCGCTCGCGCCGCAGGTCGATACCTCGCTGGGAGCCATGCCGGGGCCGGTTGAAGTCGCTGCGCAGGGCGTAGCTCTGTATGGCGATTGGCAGGCCGCCAGCGCGGTGGAGGCGCAATTCTACACCGATCAGGAAGCGCGCAATGCCACAGCCCTGGCGGCAGGCAACCCGGCGGGAGTGACGGATTTCGAATACTCCGGCCCGCCAACTTTTCTCGATCAGATCCTGACTTCGCTCAAGACTGTGGCGCTCGGCTTCATTCTCGCCTCTGTCGTCGCGGTCCCAGTGGGGCTGGTCTGCGGCCTCTCCCCGCTGGTCAATTCGGCGATCAATCCCATCGTCCAGATCATGAAGCCGGTCAGCCCGCTGGCATGGTTGCCGATCGTGACGATGGTGATCTCCGCGCTCGTCACCAGTCCCGATCCGCTGCTGGCCAAAAGCTTCATCATTTCCGCACTGGTAGTGATGCTGTGTTCGCTCTGGCCCACGCTCATCAACACCGCTGTGGGTACCGCCAGCATCGACAAGGACCTGCTCAATGTCGGCCGTGTGCTCAAGCTGGGATGGTTCGCCAAGCTGACGAAGCTCGTTCTGCCGTCCAGCCTGCCCTACATCTTCACCGGAATGCGGCTGTCATTGGGCGTGGGCTGGATGGTGCTGATCGCGGCGGAAATGCTCAGCCAGAACCCCGGCCTCGGCAAGTTCGTGTGGGATGAATTCCAGAACGGATCGAGCCAGTCGCTCGCCCGCATCATGTTCGCGGTGGTGGTGATCGGCCTGATCGGCTTCGGCCTCGACCGGGTGATGATGGCGCTGCAGAACCTCGTTTCGCGCAACAGGACGATCTGATCATGGCCGAGACACCAGACCACCCGATCCTCTCGCTCAAAGGCGTGACGAAGAGCTACGCGGGTAAGACCGGAACGGTGACGCAAGTCCTGGGTGGCATCGATCTGGAGATCGCCGAGGGCGAATTCGTCGCCATTCTCGGCTTTTCCGGGGCGGGCAAGACCACGCTAATCAGCACGGTGGCCGGGTTGGTGGAACCTGATGCTGGCGAAATCCTGCTGCGCGGCAAGCCGATTGACGGGCCGGACAAGGAACGCGGGCTGGTGTTCCAGTCCTACTCACTGTTTCCCTGGTTGACGGTGGAGGGCAATGTCGAGCTGGCGGTAGACGCGGTGCATAAGGATCGCAGCAAGGCAGAGCGCGCGGCGCTGGTGCGGCAGAAGGTCGATCTGGTGGGGCTGGGCCACGCGATGGACCGCAAGCCCGCGCAGCTTTCGGGCGGGATGCGCCAGCGGGTGGCTGTGGCAAGGGCCCTGGCGATGGAGCCGGAAATCCTGCTGCTCGACGAGCCGCTTTCGGCATTGGACGCACTTACCCGCGCCAAATTGCAGGACGAGATCGAGCGGATCCGCAAGGAAGAAGGCCGCACGATCCTGCTCGTCACCAACGATGTGGATGAAGCCCTGCTGCTGGCGGACCGGGTGGCGGTACTCACCCCGGCTCCCTCGGCCCGGATCGAACATATCTGGGCCGTCGATGTTGCCCGCCCGCGTGATCGGGAGGCAGTGAACGACGATGTCCGCTATCAGCAGCTGCGGCGCGAGATCATCTCGGTTCTCGGGGCGCTGAACGACAAGTCAAGCACGGTGGGTGAAAGCGCGGTGGCGCTGCCCAATGTCACTCCGCTCGATCTTGCTCCTCCACCGCAGGCCTATCGCGACGCGGCGCACAGCCCGGTCAACCGGCGCTATCTGGAATTCTTCAACATCGACAAGGTCTACCCCACGCCCAAGGGGCCGCTCAAGGTGGTGGACCACTTCAATCTCATCATGAATCGCGGCGAATTCGTCAGCCTGATCGGCCATTCGGGTTGCGGCAAAAGCACCGTGCTGACGATGGCAGCGGGGCTGAACGAGATCAGCGGTGGCGGCATCGTTCTGGAAAACCGCGAGGTTTCCGCTGCCGGGCCAGACAAGGCGGTGGTGTTTCAGGCCCCCAGCCTGATGCCCTGGCTTACCGCGCGGCAGAACGTGGCACTGGGGGTGGACCGGGTCTACCCGCATGTCGGCACGGGCGAGCGACGCGATATCGTCGACTATTATCTGGACCGGGTGGGGCTGGCCGATGCCAAGGAAAAGCTCGCCGCCGAAATGTCCAACGGGATGCGTCAGCGCGTTGGAATCGCCCGCGCCTTTGCGCTGTCTCCCCGGCTGCTACTGCTCGATGAGCCATTCGGCATGCTCGACAGCCTGACCCGCTGGGACTTGCAGGACGTGTTGGTGGAAGTGTGGAACCGCACCAAAGTCTCTGCGATCATGGTGACGCACGACGTGGACGAAGCGATCCTGCTGGCCGACCGGGTGGTGATGATGACCAATGGGCCGAACGCCACCATCGGCAAGATTCTGGAGGTCGATCTGCCGCGCCCGCGTGATCGCAAGGCACTGCTCGATCATCCGAAATTCTATCAATACCGGCAGGAAGTGCTGCATTTCCTCGCCGAATACGATCATGGACCGACCGCAAAGGCGGCCTGACAGCTTGGCGGGAGAGGGCGCGGGGGCGGCAAGGGGGCCGCGTTCGCGTCAACGGAACAATCGCAAATTCCGGCGGGCAATGGCGCTCGCATTCCAATCGATCCGGCGCAGTGCTCGCTCGCCTGCCGGACAGATGAGGGTGAATTCCATGACCAAGCGCATCGCCATTCTTGCCGCCGTTTCCACTGCCGGGTTTGCCACCCCCGCGCTCGCCGATCCGGGCGATCCCATCGTGCTGGGGGAAGGCGTCAGCTTCGATCTGACAGTCGCCACCCGGCTGCGCTACGAAGCGGTCGATCAGGCGAACTTCCCCAACGCCGCCGATGCGCTCACCTTCCGCGCCCGCGCTGGCGGCGAACTGGCCATCGAGGGGTTCAAGCTGCTGGTCGAAGGGGAGGGCACGCTTGCGATACTCGACGATTACAACGACACGCTGGGTTTCAACGGACTGGAGCCGTTCCCGGTGGTGGCGGACCCTGAGAATATCGAGCTAAACCGGGCGCAGATTTCCTATCTGGTCAATGGCACCGGGGTGACGGTCGGTCGCCAACGGATCAATCTGGGCAACCAGCGGTTCGTTGGCAGCGTCGGCTGGCGGCAGAACGAGCAGACTTTCGACGCGGTGCGGGGGCAGTTGAAGGCAGGAGTGGTCAGCTTCGATGCCACCTACGCCATTTCGCAGCGGACGATCTTCGGCACCGACAGCCCGAACAGCCGCTTCGAGGGTGATTTCGTGTTCGCCAACGCCGTGCTCGATCTGCCCGAGGTGGACGCCACCGCCTTTGCCTATGTGCTCGACTACGATACGCGGCTGGCCTTTTCGAGCAGCACCTTCGGTGTCACCGCCAGCACCACGCTCCCCCTGGCCGAAGGGTTCAGCCTGACCGCCAGTGCCACCTTCGCCACCCAGGGCGACACGGGCGGCAACCCGATCGATTTCCGCGCTTCGTATTTGCAGGGGGAAATCGGCACCACGCTCGCGGGCTTCAATCTTAGCCTTTCGTACGAGGAACTGGGCAGCGATGGAGGAACGGCGGCGTTCCAGACCCCGCTCGCCACCGGCCACGCGTTTCAGGGCTGGGCGGACCTGTTCCTGACCACGCCTGCCAATGGGGTGCGCGACTATTATGGAACCGTGCGCCGCCAGTTTGCGGTGCCGGAACTGGGGAATGTCACCGCCGCCGTCAGCTACCACCGGTTCGAGAGCGATTTCGGCAATGTGGATTACGGCAGTGAATGGGATGCCTCGCTAGGTTTCCGGATCGGGCCGGTCAACCTGCTGGCCAAATATGCCAATTACAATGCCGACAGTTTCGGCGTGGACACCGAAAAGTTCTGGCTCCAGGCCGAATGGGGTTTTTGACAGCGAGAGAGGCCGGACGGACGTATTGGCGCATTGATCATGCTGCAGTGCAATAATCACTTGCCGTCCGGCCAGAGAATCAGGTAGAACCAATCGTGCGGCAAGCAAGCCCGTCCAACGCAGGACGATAAGGCTGTTTCTGCAGGAATTCAGACGCAACGTGGCAACGGCGCCGCCAGTCCCCAGCACGGGATTTGGCGGCTTTTTTGCGTGCGTTTTCAGGGAATGCAGACCTATGAACGCCCAAACAGGGATCGAACTGGAAATTGCCGACCAGCCCAGCCGTGAAAAGCTGGTGGTGATCGGCAACGGCATGGCGGGGTGCCGTGCGGTGGAAGAACTGCTCGCGCGCGATACGGAACGATTCGAGGTAACGATCTTCGGGGCGGAGCCGCGGGTGAACTACAACCGCATCATGCTGTCCCCCGTGCTGGCGGGCGAGAAAAGCTTCGACGAGATCGTCATCAACGATGCCGCCTGGTATATCGACAATGCCATCACTCTGATTTCAGGCGATCCCGTGGTGGCGATAGACCGCGCGACAAAGACGGTGATCGCCCGTTCCGGCCATGTCGAACCCTATGACAGATTGCTGATCGCAACCGGTTCCGATCCCTTTATCATTCCCGTTCCCGGCCACGATCTGGCGGGCGTGGTGACCTTCCGCGATCTCGACGATGTCGACAAGATGATCGCCGCTGCCGAGGGGGGCGGGGAAGCCATAGTCATCGGGGGAGGATTGCTGGGACTGGAAGCCGCCCACGGCCTTTCGCTGCGCGGGATGAAGGTAACGGTCATCCATCTGATGCCCACGCTCATGGAACGCCAGCTAGATGAGGCGGCAGGCTGGCTGTTGCGGCAGGAACTCGAACGGCGAGGGCAAACCATCCTAACCGGCGCAAACACCAAGGCGATCCTGGGCGCGGACGGGCATGTCGCCGGAGTGGAGCTGGAGGATGGCACCCGCATCAGGGCCGATCTGGTGGTGATGGCGGTGGGCATTCGCCCTGCCACCGCGCTTGCGAAAGCCGCCGGGATCCTGTGCGAACGCGGGATCGTGGTGGACGACAACATGGTCACTTCCGATCCCGGTGTACTGGCAGTCGGCGAATGCGTGCAGCATCGCGGCACCTGCTACGGGCTGGTTGCGCCTCTGTGGGACATGTGCCGTGCCTTCGCGGGATATCTGGCTGATAATCCAGCGGGTTATGAAGGCTCAGTCACTTCCACCAAGCTAAAGGTTTCGGGCATCGACCTGTTCTCTGCCGGGGACTTCTCCGGCGGCGAAGGATGCGAGGATATCGTCATGCGCGACGCCGCGCGCGGCATCTACAAACGGGTGGTGCTGAAGGACGACCGGATCATCGGCGCTGTACTCTACGGCGATACCGCCGATGGTAGCTGGTACTTCGACCTCCTCAAGAAGGGCGAAGACGTCGGCCCGATCCGCGCCGGATTGATCTTCGGCCAGGCTTTCTCGCAAGGGGGCGCACTGGCGGACCCTAATGCCGCCGTTGCCGCCCTCTCGGACGAAGCAGAAATCTGCGGCTGCAACGGCGTATCGAAGGGCCAGATCGTCGGCTGTATCAATAACGGCGCGCACAGCCTCGATGCGGTGCGAAGCTCCTGCAAGGCCTCTGCCAGCTGCGGGTCCTGCACCGGGCTGGTCGAAAGCCTGCTTGCGGTCACGCTGGGCGGCGAAGTTGAGAGCGGGCCGAAGACGCTGTGCAAATGCACCAGCTTCACCCACGATGACGCGCGCCGCCTGATTGTGGAGAAGCAGCTCCAACACCTGCCGCAGGTGATGCAGGAACTGCACTGGACCACGCCCGACGGTTGTTCTTCCTGCCGTCCGGCGCTCAACTATTACCTGCTCTGCGCCTGGCCGGGCGAATATGTCGACGATCAGGCCAGCCGCTTCGTCAACGAACGGCTGCACGCCAACATCCAGAAAGATGGCACCTATTCGGTTGTCCCGCGCATGTGGGGCGGCATCACCAATCCCCGCGAACTGCGCGCGATCGCCGATGTGGTGGAGAAATACGACGCGCCGATGGTCAAGGTGACCGGCGGCCAGAGACTCGACATCTTCGGCATCAAGAAGGAGGACCTGACCGCTGTCTGGGCCGACCTCAACGCCGCCGGGATGGTCAGCGGCCACGCCTACGGCAAGGCGCTACGGACGGTGAAAACCTGTGTTGGCAGCGAATGGTGCCGCTTCGGCACGCAGGATTCGACCGGGCTGGGGGTCAGGATCGAGCGCATGACCTGGGGCAGCTGGATGCCGCACAAGTTCAAGATCGCGGTGAGCGGCTGCCCGCGCAACTGCGCCGAAGCGACGATCAAGGACTTCGGCGTGATCTGTGTCGACAGCGGGTATGAACTGCACATCGGCGGCAACGGCGGGATCAAGGTCCGCGTCACCGATCTGCTGTGCAAGGTCGAGACCGAGGAGCAGGCAATGGAAATGTGCGCCGCCTTCATCCAGCTCTACCGTGAGGATGCGCATTACCTCGAACGCACCGCCCCGTGGGTGGAGCGCAAGGGGCTCCACTGGGTCAAGGCACAGCTGTTCGACGATCCTGAAGCGGTGAAATTTCTCGCGCGGCGGTTCCGCCATTCGCAGAGCTTTTCACAGGACGATCCGTGGGCGGCGCGCGCGGCGGGCGAACGCCACGATCTGCACAGCCACATGGCCGAAGTGCGCCCGCTGCAATTCGCCGAGACTCTGCTGGAGCCCGTGCAATGATCGGCACCTGGCTCGATATCGGCCCGACCACCCAGATCGAACCCGGCTCCGCGCGCACCCTGCCGGTTGTCGGCGGCGAGGAAATTGCGGTGTTCCACACCATGCGCGGCGAATTCTACGCGCTGGTCAACGCCTGTCCGCACAAGCGCGGGCCGCTCAGCCAGGGTATCGTCCACGGCGACAGCGTCTCCTGCCCGCTGCACAACTGGCGCATCTCACTGCGCACCGGTGAGGCGCTGGGCGAGGACAAGGGCTGCACGCCGACGATCCCGCTTAAGATCGATGGCGGGCGGATTTTCCTGCTGCGCGAAGCGGTGGTGGCGGGAGTGACAGGTTGAAGCCGATCCGCACTACCTGCCCCTATTGCGGGGTAGGCTGCGGCGTTGCCGTGACTCCGCTGGGTGGCCGCGAGGTTGCCATTGCGGGTGACCTGCACCACCCGGCCAATCGCGGCAAGCTTTGCTCCAAGGGTACGCATCTGGGCGAGACCGTGGGGCTGGAAGGACGCCTGCTTTGCCCGATGATCGGAGAAACGCGCGTCACCTGGGATATGGCGCTGGACGATGTCTCCGCCCGGCTGGCCGATACGGTAGCGCAATACGGGCCGGACAGTGTGGCTTTCTACGTTTCCGGCCAGTTGCTGACCGAGGACTACTACGTCGCCAACAAGCTGATGAAGGGCTTCATCGGCACCGGCAATATCGATACCAACTCCCGCCTATGCATGGCGAGCGCCGTCGCCGCGCACAATCGCGCCTTTGGTGAGGACGTGGTGCCCTGCACCTACGACGACCTCGACGCAGCTGCGCTTATTCTTCTGGTAGGAAGCAACACTGCTTGGTGCCACCCCGTTATCTGGCAACGGATCGAAGCTGCGCGCGAGAAGAGCAGCTGCAAACTGGTTGTTATCGACCCGCGCCGCACCGAGACAGCAGAGCGGGCCGACCTGCACGTGGCCGTGCCCCCGGATGGCGACGTGGCGCTGTTCAATGCGCTGTTGGCCGAGATGGCGACGCGCGGATTGCTGGACGGGGACTATCTCGCTGCCCATTGCGATATGCCGGAGGCGTTTCTCGAAGGGCTGGACGCCTCGGCCCACGGCATCGATCCCGCCACCTTCGCCACTCTGGCCGATATGGTTGCAGATGATCCCCGGATGGTCACCCTGTTCAGCATGGGCGTCAACCAGTCAGTCTGCGGAACGGACAAGGGCAATGCCATCATCAATCTGCATTTGGCCACGGGGCGCATCGGCGTAGCGGGCGCGGGGCCGTTCAGTATGACCGGGCAGCCCAACGCCATGGGCGGGCGCGAAGTTGGCGGCCTGGCCAATATGCTCGCCTGTCACCTTGGCTTTGCCGATGGCGAGCGGGATGCGGTGCACCAGTTCTGGCAGGCACCCAACCTGTGTTCCTGCCAAGGCCTCAAGGCGGTCGACATGTTCCGGGCCGTACACGATGGACGCATCAAGTTCCTGTGGGTCATGGCCACAAACCCCGCTGTGTCTATGCCCGACGCGACTTTCGTGCGTGAGGCGCTGGCGCGTTGCCACCATGTCGTGGTGTCGGATGTGATTGCCAATACCGATACCGCCCGATTCGCCCATGTGCGCCTGCCAGCGCTGGCTTGGGGAGAGAAGGATGGCACCGTGACCAATTCGGAACGCACGGTCAGCCGCCAGCGACCCTTCTTCCCTCCACCGGGCGAGGCGCGGGCCGATTGGCGGATCGTGGCCGATGTCGCCACTCGGCTCGGGCATGGAAGGGCGTTTGCCTTTGGCAGTCCGGCCGCAGTGTTCCGCGAATACGCAGCCATGACAGCGCTGGCTGCCGAACGCGGAAAGGTGCTGGACCTGAGCGCGATGGCCGACCTCTCGGATGCCGATTACGACGCTCTGGAGCCATTCCGGTGGGGTGGTGAGCACCCGCTGCGCAGCCGCTATCCTACGCCGTCGGGCAAGGCGCAGCTAGTGGCGGTGGCACCTCCTGCCCGGCAGTCGGGCCTCCGGCTCAACACCGGGCGCTATCGCGACCAGTGGCACACGATGACCCGCACCGCCTTGTCGCCCAGGCTCTCGGCCCACCGGCGCGAGCCGCTGCTGGAAGTGTCCCCCGCCGATGCCGCGCGGACCGGGCTGGTCGATGGTGGACTTGGGCGCGTGACGA
>JBGSLI010000451.1:0-5002 GCA_041740775.1 Alteraurantiacibacter sp.
GTGATTGCCGAATGTCTCGTCCGCCGGCCGGTGCGAATGGAAGCGGCGGAACACCTTTTCGCGCGCGCTTTCGGGAATGCCGGGGCCTTCGTCGCACACGCTGGCCTGCACGCGATCGTCCGCCCGGCCTACGGTGACGAGGATTCGCCCCCCGCCGGGAGAAAAGGACACCGCATTGTCGAGCAGGTTTTCCGCCACCCGTTCCAGACGGATCGGCACCCCCATCACGCGCGCGGGGCCGCCGCGGCAATCGACCTCTATCGCGCAGTCGCGTGTTTCGCCGCGTTCGCGCTTGCGCGCGACCACATTGGCAAACAGATCGCACAATTCAACAGGTTCGAAGATCGCCCGGCTCAATTCGGCGTCGATCCGGCTGGCTTCGGATATCTCGCTCACCAGCCGGTCTATCCGGCGCACGTCATGCGCGGCGACCTGCACCAGCTGCGCGCGCAGATCCGGATCTTCCACACGGGGCAGCGATTCGGTGGCGCTGCGCAACGATGCGAGCGGATTCTTGATTTCATGCGCGACATCGGCGGCAAAGGTTTCCACTGCATCGATCCGCTGGCGCAGCGCTGCGGTCATATCCGATACTGCGCGCGCCAGCTGGCCGATCTCGTCGCCGCGCGCCTGCATCCGCGGCACTTCGATATCGCGTTCGCGCCCCAACCGCACGCGCTGGGTGGCGGTAACCAGCCGCCGCAGCGGTTCGATGATGGTGGAGGCGAGATAGAGCGACAGCACGATCGAAACCAGCATCGCCAGAAGGATGATCGTCATCAGGCTGCTGCGCGCGCTGCGCACCGATTGGGTGATATCCGCTGCATTGCGGGTGGTGAGCAGGCTGGCGCCATTGACGCCCACCGGAGCTGCGGCATTGATGACCGGGGTGCCGTCGGGCGCGCGGCGCAGTTCGATCTGGCTCAGCCCCTGCTGGCGCACGCGGGCGAGTTCGGGCCAGTTGTCGGCGGCGGTATCTTCCGGTTCGACGTAGCGCGGAGCCGAAGGTGCGCCCACCACCAGATTAACCGCATCGTCGGTCCAGCGGGCGAGATCTTCGAGGAAGGGTTCGGCCACCGGATCGTCGAAACGGAAGCTCGGCTCGTCGAGCGCGAAGCTGTCTGCGGTCAGCGCGCCCTGCGCGTCGTAGATGCGCAGCCGCATCGATTGTTCGCGGCCGATCTGGCTGAGCAGCGCCTCCTGTCGTTCGCGCGTCGCTCCCGCCAGCGCTTCGGCGGTGATCTGCGCTTCGATGCGGGCCAGCTTGAAGCGTTCGTCGAGCAATTGGCGGCGGTAGGAATCGAGGAAAAACAGGCTGCCAGCCAGCACCAGCAGCGGGACCAGATTGACCGCCAGAATGCGTTTGGTGAGCGATTTGCCGAGCGGGAAGGGCAGCCGTTCGAACCGGCTCCGCGCAGCTACCGCATCGTCAGCCATCGGAAAAACTGTATCCCGCGCCATACAGCGTTTCTATGGCGCCGAATTGCGGATCGACGGTACGGAATTTGCGCCGCAGCCGCTTGATGTGCGAATCGACCGTGCGATCGTCCACGAACACATCGTCGGGATAGGCGGCATCCATCAACTGGTTGCGGCTCTTGATCACGCCGGGACGCTGGGCGAGCGCTTCGAGCAGCAGGAACTCGGTTACCGTCAGGCTGACCGCATCCCCGTCCCAGGTCACCTGATGGCGCGCCGGGTCCATCGACAGCCGCCCGCGCAGTATCTTCCCGGTGCCGTCCTGTCCGGTTTGGGAACCGGCTTCCTGTCCTTCCTCCACCGGCGCGGCGCGGCGCAGGATGGTGCGGATACGCGCCAGCAGCAGGCGTTGGCTGAATGGCTTGGCGATGTAATCGTCCGCCCCCATCGCCAGCCCTGCTTCCTCGTCCTCCTCCTGATCCTTGCTGGTCAGGAAGATCACCGGCAGGCTGGAGGTTTCGCGCAGCCGCTGGAGCAGTTCCATTCCGTCCATCCGCGGCATCTTGATGTCGAACACGGCCAGATCGGGCGGATTGGCCTGCAGGGCGGCCAGCGCGGCTTCCCCGTCAGAATAGACGCGGGTGGCATAGCCTTCCGCCTGCAGGGCGATCGACAAAGTGGTGAGGATGTTGCGATCGTCATCGACCAGCGCGATCACCCGCTGGCTCTCGCCCGGCGGCGCTTCGGCGTGATGCGGTTCGGTTTCGCTCATCATGGAAAGGGACTAACTTCTTGCGCCCGATTAAACAACTTTGTTGCGCATGGTCGGCGGGAAAAACCGCCTGGTCGCGTTGTGAACGTTAAACCTGCCCGCCACGCGCGCCGGAGCTGCGTCCACAAATTGACGCCGCAATTCTGCGCCACTATGCGCAATCGCGAATCCGCACGCATACGAATGCGTAAATCGGAAAAACTGCCACTCCAGCAAGGAGCAATGTCTTGTCCGCATCCCTCAGTGTCCCGCTGTCCGCCCAGGGCATTTTCAACAACGCCGCCATCCATGCCAATCTGGGCACCGCCGCGCTGGTGGAACAGGCGTTGATGAAGGGTGAGGGCAAGCTGACGCAGCATGGCGCCTTGCTGGTTGAAACCGGCAAGTTCACGGGGCGCAGCGTGAAGGACAAGTTCATCGTCCGCGATGCCGGCACCGAAGAGACGATCAACTGGGGCGCGATCAACCAGCCGATGAGTCCCGAGCATTTCGCCGCGCTCAAGGCCGATTTCCTCGCCCATCTGGCGGGCGTTCCCGAACTTTACGTCGCCGATCTGTTCGGCGGCTCGCAGCCCGAATACCGGGTTAACGTGCGCGTGATAACGCAAATGGCTTGGCACAGCCTGTTCGTCCGCACCTTGCTGGTGCGCCCCACGGCGGAAGAGTTGGCGGGTTTTGATCCGGAATATACGATCATCAACCTGCCCGGTTTCAAGGCCGATCCGGCGCGTCACGGCTGCCGCAGCGATACGGTGATCGCGGTCAATTTCACCGAAAAGTTGATCCTGATCGGCAATACCGAATATTCGGGCGAGATGAAGAAGGGCGTGTTCGGCCTGCTCAACTACCTGCTGCCGCCGCAGGGCGTGATGCCGATGCATTGCAGCGCCAATATCGGCGCCGACGGCAAGAGCGCGATCTTCTTCGGCCTGTCCGGTACCGGCAAGACGACGCTTTCGGCAGATGCCAGTCGCACGCTGATCGGTGATGACGAGCATGGCTGGTCGGACACCGCAGTGTTCAATTTCGAAGGCGGTTGCTACGCCAAGATGATCAACTTGTCCGCAGAAGGTGAGCCGGAAATCTACGCCACCACCAGGATGTTCGGCACCATTCTCGAAAATGTGGCGATGGATGAGGATACGCGCGCGCTGGACTTTGCCGATGCCAGCAAGACGGAGAACACCCGCGGGGCCTATCCGATCGAATATATTCCCAACGCCTCGGCCAGCAACCTTGGCCCTGCACCCAGCAATGTGATCCTGCTGACCGCCGATGCCTTTGGCGTGCTGCCGCCGATCTCGCGGCTGACCCCCGATCAGGCGATGTATCACTTCCTGTCGGGCTATACCGCCAAGGTGGCGGGCACCGAAATCGGCGTGACCGAGCCGGAAGCCACTTTCAGCACCTGCTTTGGCGCCGCCTTCATGCCGCGCCACCCCTCGGTTTACGGCAATCTGCTGAAAAAGCGGATCGCCGAAGGCAAGGTGCAGTGCTGGCTGCTCAACACCGGCTGGACCGGGGGCAAATATGGCGTGGGAAGCCGGATGCCGATCAAGGCCACGCGCGCGCTGCTCAACGCCGCGCTCGACGGCAAGATGGACGGGGTGGAATACCGCCGCGATGCCAATTTCGGCTTTGATGTGCCGGTAGCCGTGCCTGCGCTGGCGGCAGCGGGCATCGACCAGACGATCCTCGATCCGCGCAGCACCTGGTCCGACGGGCAGGAATATGACCGCATCGCCGAGAAACTGGTGCAATTGTTCGTCGACAATTTCCGGCCCTTCGCCGCGCATGTCGATGAAGGCGTGCGCCAGTCTGCCCCCGGCGCGCTGGCGCAGCCTGCCTGAGCCAGGCGAAGTTACAAGGTTTTACGGTTGGAGAGGAGGGCCCCGCACGGTTATGCCGGAGCGGGGCCTTTAACCTGTCATCCGATCGGCGTAGGGTAATTCTTCCTGATCCAATGGAGATTTCCACCATGAGCATTTTTGACCAGATTCTCGGCGCTGCGCACAATCACCCCACGGTGAAGAACATGGCGGACAAGATGGGCATCGATCCGGCCACCGCCGAACGTGCGATTGCCGCGCTGACCGAAGGCCATCAGGCGCAGGGCGATACGCTTGAAGTTGCCGCCGAAAAAAGCGGGCTCGATACCGGCATTCTCTCGCAGGTGATGCAGCATGTGGGCGGCGAGGGATCGCTCGGCGGCTTCATGCAGATGCTCGACAAGGATCATGACGGCAACCCGCTGAACGAGATTGCCGACATGGCGAGCGGCCTGTTCGGCAAGAAGTGATTTCGGGGTTCGCGCAGGCGAAGATAGGCGCTTGCAGCGCCGGTCAGAGCGTCAAAACCGCGTGAACGCTGCCGAAAAGGCCCAGACCGATCAGCATGGCAGCGCCGCCGCGTGATGCGAGGCGCTGCCAGCGGATCGGGGTATCGGGGACCAGGAACAGCAACATTACGCCCATTGCGGCGATCACGATGAATGTCGTCAGCATAAGCGAACCCTTCTTCATGGGTTGAAGCAATTATTGCCAGGGATGGTTAAGATCAGGTTTACGGCCGGGGTTAAGCTGCGCGAAACCACCTAAGTTACGCAATTGGATCGAAAATTTTTGCGGCCGGAGCAAACGGCGATGCGCCAGCAAAGGGCTGGCCCGCCTCAGCGGACGCGCGCCTGGCTGGCTATCTCCCAATATCGCAGTGCCGTTGCCGCGCCGCTGCCCGCCGCGCCGTCGATGGCATTGGCGATCGCCTGTTCGACGATCCGCGTGCCGGTGAGCATGGGCGTGCCGGGAAGCACCG
>JBGSLI010000452.1:0-3523 GCA_041740775.1 Alteraurantiacibacter sp.
GCGGCTGGCGCGCACGAAATCCTGATCGCGCACCGCCGCTTCCGCCGCTGCCTGCCCCGCCAGCGTGACGTTGAACGGCCCGCGAATGCGGTTAAGCGCATCGATGATATGCGGAGCGCCCGTGCCCCAGCCGATCCTTTCGCCCGCCAGGCCATAGATCTTGGAAAAGGTGCGGGTGACCAGCACGTTTTGCGCCCGCGCCGCCAGCGCCATGCCGCCATCGTCCACCCCTTCGGGCAGATATTCGGCATAGGCCTGATCGATCACCAGCAGCACATTTGCCGGCAGGCCCGCGTGCAGCCGTTCCAATTCCGCGCGCGGCAGGAAAGTGCCGGTGGGATTGTTGGGATTGGCGACAAACACCAACCGCGTGCGCGGCGTTACACCGGCCAGCAGCGCATCGACGCTGGTGGCGTAATCATCATCCGCCACTTCCACCGGCACCGCGCCGCAACGCCTTGCGGCCATATCGTAAACTATGAAGCTGAAACGGCTGAACAAAACCTCCTCGCCCGGCCCGGCATAGGCCAGTGGCAGCAGATTGAGCAATTCGTCCGATCCGGTGCCGCAGATGATGCGCGCGGGATCGATGCCGTGAACATCGCCAATCGCAGCGCGCAGCGCGGTGGAATCGGGATCGGGATAACGGTGCGGTCCCGGTGCCGCAGCGCGCGCTGCCAGCGCGGCGGGTGAGGTGCCGAGCGGGTTCTCGTTGGCGGAGAGTTTCACCAGCGGCCTGCCGTCCGCGCCCGCGCCGGGACCGGGCACATAGGCATGGATTGCCGCCACATGGGGTTTCATTTCGGGTCGCGTTGCAGTCATGGCCGCGCGCATAGCTTGCGAGAGGCGGGTTGCACAGTGTTTTGGGACTGGGGCCTGTGTGAACGCGGCAGCGCTTGTCCCGCAGCCAGACGATTGACACCCGCGCGCCCCTCCCCCAAGTCCCACGCCGCAATGGCAAGTGTGCAGACCGCCCCCTTTCGCAAGGCTATTCTCCCCCAACCGCTCTCGCTGGATAGCGGGCGCGAACTGGCGGGGGTGGAAATCGCCTATGAAACCTATGGCGAACTGGCCGAAGACCGCGCCAATGCCATCCTTGTGTTCCACGCGCTGACCGGCGATCAGTTTGTCGCCAGCATGCATCCTGTTACCGGCAAGCCGGGCTGGTGGGAACGCATGGTCGGCCCCGGAAAACCGATCGATACCAGCCGTTTCCACGTCATCTGTGCCAATGTTCTGGGTTCGTGCATGGGTTCCACCGGGCCTGCCAGCGCGGGTGAGAATGGCGCGCCTTTTGCCATGCGCTTTCCCGTCATCACCATCCGCGACATGGTGCGCGCGCAGATGGCGCTGCTCGATGTGCTGGGAATCGATCTGCTGCACGCGGTGGTGGGCGGATCGATGGGCGGGATGCAGGCCTTGTCCTGCGCCGCCAATTTCCCCCGCCGCGCGCGGCGCGTGATCGCGATTGCCACCACCGCCCGCCATTCGGCGCAGAACATCGCCTTTCATGAAGTGGGACGGCAGGCGATCATGGCCGATCCTGCGTGGCAGGGCGGGGCCTATTACGGCGGCAAGACGCCCGACAAGGGGCTTTCGGTAGCGCGCATGGCGGCGCATATCACTTATTTGTCCGAAGCCGGGCTGACCGAGAAATTCGGGCGGCGGTTGCAGGACAGGGACGCCAAAAGCTTCGGCTTCGATGCCGATTTCCAGGTCGAAAGTTACCTCCGCCATCAGGGCATCAGCTTTACCGATCGCTTCGATGCCAATTCCTACCTCTACATCACCCGCGCGATGGATTATTTCGATCTGGCCGAGGAAGCGGGCGGGCGGCTCGCCGATGCCTTCCGCGCCGCCAGCGACACCCGCTTCTGCCTCGTCAGCTTCGATACCGACTGGCTTTATACCACCGCCGACATGCGCGAGGTGGTCCATGCATTGAACGCGGTGGCCGCGCCGGTCAGCTTCGTCGAACTTTGTGCGCCCTATGGCCATGACAGCTTCCTGCTCGATGTCCCCGCATTGGACCGGGTGGTGGCGGGAGTAATCGGATGAGCCTGCGTCCCGACCTCGCAAAGATCGCCAGCCTTGTGCCGCGGGGCGTGCGCGTGCTCGATATCGGTTGCGGCGACGGCACGCTGATGGCCGAATTGCGCGATGCAAAGGGCGTGGATGCGCGCGGGATCGAGATCGATCCGGAAGAGGTCGAACGCGCGGTGGCGCGCGGGCTATCGGTGGTGCAGGGCGATGCCAATCGCGATCTGGCCGATTACCCCGACGGCGCTTTCGACGTGGCGATCCTCAGCCAGACGCTGCAAACCGCCGAGCGGCCCGACTGGCTGCTCGATCAATTGCTGCGGGTGGGCCGGCAGGCCTTCGTCAGCTTTCCCAATTTCGCCTATTGGCGGATGCGGCTGGCGCTGCTGGCGGGTGGCCGGATGCCGGTGGTGCGGCATCTGCCGGTCAGCTGGTATGCCACGAGGAACATCCACCACCTGACGGTGGCCGATTTTTGCGATCTGCTGCGCGACAAGGGTTACCATGTGGAAGGCAGCTGGTTTTTTGCCGGCGGGCGCGAAATCGGTGGAGCGAACGCCAATTGGCGCGCCGAACATGCGGTGTTCCGGTTGAGTCGTTAGAGCAGCGCCAATCCCGATCCTGCGCTGGCCGCCAGCGTTATTGCGGGAAGCATTCCCAGCAGGCTGGCGGCGGCAAAATTGCGCGCGCTGATCGGTGCAGCGGCGCAACCGGCGGTAATCAGCAGATGTGGCACCCCGCCCAGCCGCGCGCCCGCGACATAGATCGGCCCGCGCCGTTCGAGATGATCGCGCACACCGCCCAGCCTCGCGCCGAAGCGGCGGTGCATTATGGCCGAAAGCCAGCGGCGCGATGCCAGAAACAGCAGGTGGCTGCCGAGCGCAGCCCCCATCGCCACCACCAGAATACCGCCAAAGCCCAGCAGCACGCCGCTGAAGAAGGCGGTGGGAGTGAGCGCACCGGGAATCGAGAAGGTGACGACCGATGCCGCCAGCAATCCGATCAGCGCGGGCACGGTGATTTCTGCGTAAGGCATGGCAGCGATTGCTTCGATGAAGCCCAGCGGCAGCCAGCTTGGGGCAAGAAGGTCCATCTTTATCCAGCGCGTGATCGTGTCAGCGGTTCCAGCCTTAGCGGGAAATTACTGACAATATGTTGCAGCAATGCGGTTTTTGCGCAAAATCGGCCTATGCGCCACCCGCACCATTGTGGACGCACAGCACCGAATCCTCGCGCGCCAGGCACCACAGGCTGAGGCCCGCCGCTTTCGCCCGTGTCACCGCCATGCTGGTGGGCAGCGAGATGGTGACCAGCGTAGTTGCCCCCGCGCGCACGGCTTTCTCGACTATTTCATACGAACAGCGCGCGCTGGAAAGTATGAAGCCTTCCGCCGCATCCTGCCCGGCGGCGGCCAGCGCGCCGACCAGCTTGTCCATCGCATTGTGGCGGCCAACGTCCTCGCGCGCGCAGCGGATCGCGCCCT
>JBGSLI010000453.1:0-6799 GCA_041740775.1 Alteraurantiacibacter sp.
GCGGGCGGCGCGGTTGGCGATCATCAGCACCGCCATCCCCATCGCCGCCACCAGCGGCAGCAGCGCGGCCCAGCCGATCACCGCGAAATTGGGTCGCAGGATTATCAGCACCCCGGCAAATGCCAGCGCGATCGCCAGCACCGTTGTCAGCCGCAGCCTTTCGCCGAGGAAGATCGCCGCCAGAACGGCGGTGATCATCGGCTGGGTGAAGGATATCGCCACCGCATCGGCCAACGGCATTAGCCATACGCTGGCGAAGAAGGCCACCGTGGCCACCGCCACCCCCAGCCCGCGCAGAAGCTGAATCAGCGGCATCGGTATGGTGCGGAACGGGGCCGCGCCCTGATGCAGCGCCAGCAGCGCCGAAAGCCCGATTGCGCCCAGCCCATAGCGCAGAACGGCAATCGCGGTGGGAGCCCAGGCTCCGTCCAGCCCCTTTACAATCACGTCGCCAATTGAAAGCGTGCAGAATCCCGCCAGCGCGAACAGCAGCCCCGCCCGGTCCGATTGTTGCATGCCGATTGTCCCTCTGCCGGACCCGCGCCGTAGGCACGGCAGGCCCGCGCTGCAATCGCTTTGTCCCGGAACCTGTATAAATCGCCCAGATACCCGGCAAACACGGCCATGTTCCGCCAATCCTTAGCGAAATGTTTACCAAACCCGGCGATGTAGCGATTGGCGCATTGCCCGTTTGGGCGGTGCCGCGAAACCGAACAGATTGACGAGGGGCATCGATGAGCGCTTTCGGAAGAAAGAACGGAGCAAGCGGAATGGGTAGCGGCGCGCGCCCCAGTTTCGGCGTTGCCAAGCCGATGCGCACCGGCCCGGGGGGCGCACACTCCGATGGCTCGGCCAAACCGAAGAACGGCGGCGGCGACCAGTTTCCGCCCATGCCCGCCGAAGGCGCGCCGATCGACGGCGGCGGCAAGAACGCCGATGCGCTGACCCGCCTTTCCGACCGCGCCAACGCCATCCACGAACAGCAGGAAATCGGCGGGTTCGAGGCGTCGGTTCACAAGATCAAGGAACAGGTGCTGCCGCGCCTGCTCGAACGGGTCGATCCCGAAGCCGCTTCCACGCTGTCCAAGGAAGAACTGTCGGAAGAATTCCGACCGATCACCATGGAAGTGCTGGCCGAACTGAAGGTGACGCTGAACCGGCGCGAACAGTTCGCGCTGGAAAAGGTGCTGATCGACGAACTGCTCGGCTTCGGTCCGCTGGAAGAACTGCTCAACGATCCCGACGTGACCGATATCATGGTCAACGGCCCCGATCAGACCTACATCGAAAAGAACGGCAAGCTGACCATCGCGCCGATCAAGTTCCGCGACGAAAGCCATCTGTTCCAGATCGCCCAGCGCATCGTCAACCAGGTCGGCCGCCGGGTGGACCAGACCACGCCGCTGGCCGACGCCCGCCTGAAAGACGGCAGCCGCGTCAACGTGATCGTACCGCCGCTCAGCTTGCGCGGCACCGCGATCTCGATTCGCAAGTTTTCCGAAAAGCCGATCACGCTGGACAATCTGCGCGATTGGGGATCGATGAGCGACAAGATGTGCACCGCGCTCAAGATTGCCGGGGCCTGCCGCATGAATATCGTGATTTCGGGCGGCACGGGTTCGGGCAAGACGACAATGCTCAATTCGATGTCGAAAATGATCGATCCGGGCGAACGCGTGCTGACGATCGAGGATGCGGCCGAACTGCGCCTGCAACAGCCGCACTGGCTGCCGCTGGAAACGCGCCCGCCCAACCTTGAAGGCCAGGGCGCGATCACCATCGGCGATCTGGTCAAGAACGCGCTGCGTATGCGCCCCGATCGAATCATCCTCGGCGAAATTCGCGGCGCGGAATGTTTCGATCTGCTCGCGGCGATGAACACCGGCCACGATGGTTCGATGTGTACGCTGCACGCCAACAGCCCGCGCGAATGCCTTGGCCGTATGGAAAACATGATCCTGATGGGCGACATCAAGATCCCCAAGGAAGCCATCAGCCGCCAGATTGCCGAATCGGTCGATCTGATCGTGCAGGTAAAGCGCCTGCGCGACGGAAGCCGCCGCACCACCAATATTACCGAGGTGATCGGCATGGAAGGTGATGTGATCGTGACGCAGGAACTGTTCGCCTTCGAATATCTCGACGAGGGCGAGGACGGCAAGATCATCGGCGAGCACCGATCGTCAGGCCTGCGCCCCTATACGCTGGAAAAGGCCCGCCAGTTCGGCTTCGATCAGGCGTATCTGGAAGCGTGCCTGTAAGGGTTCACCCCTTCAGCCAGCCGATCGCCCCGAAGGCCAACAGCGCCAGCCCGGCAAATGTGCTGAGCGCGGCGATATCGCGCCAGGGCATGATGCCGACATCATCGGGATGGCTGCGCCGGGCGCGGCGCCGGTCGCCCCACATCGCCAGCATTGACAGCGCCAGCAGGGCCGCGCCCGCCAGCACGTATCGCGTGGCATCGCTGGTGAGTAGAAGGAAGTGCGGCCACGGCATCGCGCGCAATATGGAAAGCGGCGCGTCCCACGACAATACTTGATCGCCCGCAACAAACGCATAAGGCCGCAGCGGTGAGCCAACCCGATACCGACCGGCCGCTGCTGGCCCTGTTGCTGCGCCTGATGGGCATCGCCGGTTTCGCGATCATGGCGGTGCTGATCAAGCTGGCATCCGAAAGCGGCGTGCATCTGGCCGAAATCATCTTCTGGCGGCAGATCGTTTCGGTCCCCATCGTCCTGGCCTGGGCAATGATGGCGGGCGGTGTGCGCCTGCTGGCCACGCGCCGACCAAGGGCGCATGCGGTGCGCGCGCTGTATGGCCTGGCCGGTATGGTGTGCAATTTCGGCGGGGTGATCCTGCTCCCGCTGGCAGAGGCCACCACGCTATCCTTCGCCGCGCCGATCTTCGCGGTGATCCTGTCGGTGATCATCATGCGCGAAACGGTGGGCTGGTGGCGCTGGTCTTCGGTGCTGGCGGGATTTGCCGGGATCGTGGTTATCGCTCAGCCTGGTGGCGGGCACATCCCGCTGTTCGGCGCCGCGGTGGCGCTGGGCGGAGCCTTCATGGTGGCGCTGATATCGATCCAGATCCGCGATCTGGGCCGCACCGACAAGCCGATGGTGATCGTGTTCTGGTTTTCGCTCGTGAGTTCGCTGGTGAGCTTTCCCGCGCTCTTTCTGGTCCATCAGCCGCTGTCCACGCAGCAATGGCTGCTGTTGCTGGGGGTCGGGCTGTCGGGAACATGGGGACAGGTGCTGATCACGCAGGCGCTGCATTTCGGCCAGGTTTCCAGCGTGATCGTGATGGATTATTCGAATATCATCTGGGCCACGTTACTGGGCTGGCTGTTTTTTTCCACCCTGCCGCCCACAACCACCTGGCTGGGCGCGCCGCTGGTGGTGATCGCCGGGATCATCATCGCCTGGCGGGAACGTATCGCAAGCCGGAACCGCTTCGTCGCTCAAAGGCAGGCCACGGGAACCTGAACCTGTGTCACAGGTTTTCCTGCTTGACAGACCGCTCCTCCGGGCGGACGAACGAAAAGGAAGCATATCATGGCACGCAAGTTCATTCTCGCCATCACCGCAGGGATATTTGCCCTGTCCGCCACCGCCTGCAATACCGTGAAGGGCCTGGGCGAAGATGTTGAATCGGTGGGCGAAGCGGGCGATCGCGCTATCTGATCAATATCGAAGGAACCTCTATGAAGCTTATCATTTCCGCAGTTCTTGGCCTTTCGCTCGTCGCACTGTCGGCATGCAATACGGTCAAGGGCCTGGGGCAGGATATCGAATCCGTCGGCGAAGCGGGCGATCGGGAAATCTGAGCAGAACTACAAGTGGTTTAGGGTCGCAGGGTGCCTGCCGGAGCGATCCGGCGGGCACTTTGCCTTGTCAGTCACGGCGTCAGTTGCGGCGATAAACCAGCACAAGGTTGTTCGCCGGCATGGCCACGCGCCGGTTGCGCGACAGCCCGGCGGCGGCGGCCAGATCGTCCACCCAGCCGATATCGCGCAGGCCCCACCGGCCATCGCGCGATTTGAGGCTGGCATCGAAGGCGAGATTGGAGGCCGCGGTTTCCACATCGGGCTCCAGAAACGGGCCGTAGAGTATCAGCGGCGCGCCTGCGGACAACAATCGCCCTGCCCCCGCCATCAGCCCGATGCTGGCCTGCGGCGGGCTGATGTGGATCATGTTGATGCACAAGATCGCATCGGCAGCGTGGATGGGCCAATCACTCGCGGCGGCATCCAGGTGCAGCGGCGCGCGCAGATTGGCGGCATCCGCATCCCTGCGCCATGCCTCTATCGAGGCGAGCGCATCCGCATCGGGATCGCTCGGCTGCCAGATCAACTGCGGAAAGCGCGGGGCGAAGAAGGCTGCGTGCTCTCCCGTTCCCGCCGCCACTTCCAGCAGCAAACCGCTTTGGGGAAGCTCCTCTGCCAGCACCGCCGCGATCGGATCGCGGTTGCGCAGCGTGGCGGGCGCGTGGCCTTTGGCATCATGCTTCGCATCATCACTCATCGCCTGATCCTCCTTGGCCCGGCCACGGCGCGGGCGCGCCTTTCGCGGATCAGGAACCACAGCCCCAGCCCGGCAGGCCCGGCCACGAATGTCAGCGCCAGCACCGGGGCCTGCACGATCCGGGAAAACTTTTTCTGGTCGGCATCCCTGGCGATCCATATTCCCGCAAACAGATCCAGCGCCAGATAGTGAATCCAGCCGATCACGATCCCCGCATCCGATGCAAACAGCGCGCGCACTCCGGCGATGGACAACAAGGGTGCCGCCTCTCCCCCACCGCGCGCAAGCGGATCGATCGCGCCGCCAAACACTACGCCCAGCAGCAGCACCACATAGGCAAGGCACAGCAGGCCCACCCCGCCGTAAAACACCAGCGATTGCAGGAACGGCCCGCGCGGCAGCGCGATCAGCACCAGCCACATCAGCAGCGCCCAGCCATTGGCGGCGGCAAACAGCGCCTCCCACATCAGCCGATTTCCGCCGTGGCTGCGGCGAGCCCGCGCCGGAATTCGCCCGCCAGCCGCATCAGCCCATCATGTTCGTGGATGAACTGCCCGCCCGCCTTGGCAATCGCCGCCGCCAGCGCGGCATCGGCCAGATCGCCCGCGCGGATCGAGCGGTAACGGCTCCTTTCGCCACGCAGGAACGGGTCTGCCAGCGGGGCGACCGCCTGCCCCAGCTTTTCCAGCACACGGATATCGTTCTGCCGCCTGCCACGCAGCAGGCCGGGACGCAGCAGATCAAGCCGGTGAAAGCGCAGCGCCTTCAGATCCTTCTCGGTTTCGCCCTTCACCCGCAGATAGGAATTTTTGGCATAAGGATCGGCCCCCACCGATGACACCTGCACGAAATTGCGCACGCCCGCATCCCTGGCCGCGCGCGCCAGATCCAGCACCAGATCGTGATCGACCGCGCGAAATGCCGCATTGCTGCCCGCCTTGCGATGCGTGGTGCCCAGCGCGCTGATGACCGCATCGGGGGCCAGTTGGGCAACGATGGCGGGCCATTGATCGCTGCCCGCCAGCACCAGTTCCATCCGCGTTCCGGCGGGAAAAGCGATTTCGCGCCGGGCCAGTCCCTGCAGGGCAATACCGGCAAGATCGGGCGAACGGGCGATGATCGTCCGCCCGATCAGCCCGGTTGCCCCCACCAGCAGAACGCGGGCGGGATCAGACATTGGACAGGCCTTCGGGCACCGATCCGAAGATGCGCTGATACTGGCGGATCGCGTAATGATCGGTCATTCCGGCGATGAAATCGGCGATATGGCGCCCGCGCGCGGGCTCGTCCGGGGGAAGAAGCTGCGCCCAGCGCGCGGTCATCAGCGAAGGGTCCTGATCGAAAGCGGCGTAAAGCTGCGCGATCACATTCTGCGCCCGCCCGGCGGTGCGCAATTGATCGGGGTGGTGATACAGCCGTTCATACATGAAGCGTTTCAGCCCGCGTTCGGCGGCGGCCATTTCGGTCGAGAACGCCGCCAGCGCCCGGCCCGCATCGCGCACATCACCCGCGCTGGCAATCCCGGCCAGATTGGCGCGCGTGGTTTCCAGCAGATCATTGACCATCGCCCCGATCTGGCTGCGCACCAGTTCCCGCAGCGATTGTTCGCGGGCAGCGCGCGGGAAGCGGCGTTCCACCGCGCGCCATTGATCGGCCACGAAATCGAGCGTCAGCAGATCATCGAGATCGAGGAAACCGGCGCGCAACCCATCGTCGATATCGTGATTGTCATAGGCGATATCGTCCGCCAGCGCCGCCACCTGCGCCTCCATGCCGGGCCAGCGCGCCAGATCGAGCGGATAGGCCGCGTCAAGCTGCGCCAGCGCCCATTTGGGCTGCGCCACCGGGCCATTGTGCTTGGCCAGCCCTTCGAGCACTTCCCAGCTCAGGTTCAGTCCTTCGATGTCGCAATAGGGGCTGTCGAGCCGCATCGCGGTGCGCAAGGTCTGCCCGTTGTGATCGAACCCGCCGCGTGCGCGCAATGCTGCATCCAGCGCATCCTCGCCCGAATGGCCGAAAGGCGGATGGCCCAGATCATGTGCCAGGCACAATGCCTCGGTCAGATCTTCATCCAGCCCCAGATTGCGCGCCACCACCCGGCCAATCTGCGCCACTTCCAGGCTGTGCGTCAGGCGGACGCGATAATGATCGCCGTCGGGCGCGATGAACACCTGCGTCTTGCCCGCCAGGCGGCGAAAGGCGATCGAATGGATGATCCGGTCCCGATCGCGCTGGAAGGCGGTGCGCGGCCCACGCGCGGTTTGCCCCGGCTGGGT
>JBGSLI010000454.1:0-4203 GCA_041740775.1 Alteraurantiacibacter sp.
GCGTTGATGTTGGTGACCTGCGTGGCGTCGAAGAAGACGTAACGGCGGCCGTTTACCAGCACCAGATTGCGGCTGGCACCAAGCCCGCGCAGATCGAGCGTGGCCGCGCCCGTGCCGGTGGCGCTGGCCAGCGAATTGGAAGAAGAGGTTGTTGCCGGCACAAATTGCGGCAGCGTGTTGAGCAGATCTTCGGAATTGGTGGCACCGGCCAGAACAAAGCTTTCCTCGTCCACCGCCACTACCGGCACGGAAGCATCCTGGCGCGCGCGCGCGATACGCGAACCGGTGACGACAATCGTCTCGCCGTGCTGATCCGCATCCGGCAGAGCTTCTGCCTCGCCCGCAGGCGGCGCTTCATCACTGCCCGAAACCTGCTGCGCCAGCACGGGGTGCGACAGACATGAAACCGCCAGCGCAATTGCCGACACTCCTGAATATTTCATAATACCCTCCTTGAACCTGTTCCACCATCTTGCACCGCTGTCCCTTGCAGGTGCGCAGATGAGTATGTCTATTTCCGTCAAACTCGGAATACCAACCAATTCACGTCCACCGTTGCGGCGCAGCACCGCATTCCGGCAAGCAATGAAAAATTGCCATCATGGTAAAATACTTTGGATCGAATTGATCCGTTTAATTGATCCGTTTACAGGCCGTCTCCTTCCACCCAATGTGCGTTGGAAAGGTGCCGCGCCAGAATCCACGCCTGCTTTCGGATGTCCGGTACGGCAGTAATTTCCCAGAAAGTTCCGCGTGACATCGGGCCGATAGCGAAGATTCTTTTCGACTCACCGCCTTTGCCGACCAAACGGCCATGGATGTCGACCGAAAGACCGAGGCCCAGACTGTCCTGGTGCGCTATTCCCCGTGCGATTAGATCACGCAGCAGATGATCACGCGTGCGAGCCAGATCGCATTGCAGACCAGTGCAATTGACGATGCGGTTCGCGCGCAGGTGACGGGTCGCCCCCTCGCCGCGCGAATGCCAAGTTACGGTTACTCCATCATCAACGGCTTCAAAACGCAGATTTCTTCCAGCTTCGATAGACAGGCGCCCACTACCAATAAGTTCTTGAATCCGTTTGCCAATTTGGGGAGAAATTCGGTGACGATGAACATCCCACCACGGACGCAAATGGCGCAGAAAACGGCGTTTTTGTTCAATGCTCGCAGAAAGCCACATTGCCTGGGTGTAGGGGCGCAATTCGTCAATCGCGGCCCGCCATCCGATGGCCAGCGATCGCCGCCGCACATTGCGCAGGAGTCCGGAAAGCTCACCCGAAGGCCGATCGGCCAGGGCAGGCCGGGCCGTGCCTCCATTGTCATGCACGCGCGGAATCAAGCCTCGCCGCGAGATTGCCGTGATCCTGCCCGTGTGCCCCTTGGATTCGAGGGCCAGTACAACATCGACCATCGTCAATCCGGTGCCGATAACAAGCACATGATCATCCTTGCCGAAATTGTTGCCGAGATCGGGCGACCAGGGATCATTGAGATAATATTTGCCGATTTCTTCCGGATCGAGGTTGTCGGGAAAAGACGGCGGCAGGTTTCCGAGTGCCAGAACAAGCTTGTCACCCTTGACGATTTCCCCGTCATGCAGGCGAACTCCGATCGCTTCGCCGTTATCGATCTCGACGGCTTCTCCCATTTTTACGGTAAGCCGTTCGCCATGCGCGCGCATTGTTTCGCCGAGCAGTTCTGCGAGATAGTCTCCATATGTCTTGCGGGGCACAAACGGGTTTGCATTCGGCCACGAACGGGCACTCAACCACTCGACAAAATGATCGGGCTGATCAGGAAAGGCGCTCATGTTGGCGGCGCGCACGTTGAGAAGGTGGTCGGGATGGTGGGTGGAATAGGCAAGGCCGCAGCCAGCTTGTGAACCCCGTTCGATCAGAACGGCGGAAGGGCCATCGTGACGGATCAGATTTATGGCCAGCAATACCCCTGAAAAACCCCCGCCGACAATGATCACTTTCTCATCGTTCAACTGCGCGGGATGGGCTTTCTCGACAGTATTTTGATTATGCATTCGACTGGCCAAAGTCATCGGCAGAAGCGCAAATCTGCGTCTGGTTGCAGCGGTTTGCAGGCACACTACCGCGAGCCAGGGATTGCCGGATTGAAATCACGGCAAAGTCTGGCGAGCAGGGGTGCAAGGCGGGCAGTTCCAGCGACGCGATCATACAATTTTATCAATCATGGGATCACTTTTTGTCTGAGAATTTGATGGCGGCTGAAGGCCATCGAGCCATTCCGCGATCGCTGCCTGGCCCGCTGCGGCGGCAGCCTGGCCAAATTGATCATGCTCGATCAAGAGCGTCCGCCTGTCCTTGCCTGCATCGACAATATCCTGATGCATATCCTCGATCCAGGCGTGGAACCGCTCATCCTGCCCCATTTCGGCATGAAACTGTAAGGCAAGCAGGTTTGTGCCACGCCTGAACGCCTGATGAGGAAAAAGATGGCTGGATGCGAGGAGGTCCACGCCTTCGGGTAGGGTGAATGTATCGCCGTGCCAGTGGAGAAGTGGCACGCCAGCAAGGTGGCGCAATGGGCCGCATATGGCCGGTTCGTGCATGGCAACCGGATGAAAACCGACTTCCTTCACATGCCCTTTATGAACGCGCGCGCCCAGTGCTGCTGCAATCATCTGTGCGCCAAAGCATACGCCCAGCGTGGGGCGATCAGCTTCAAGGCGCTTCTTGAGGCGCCGTAACTGGCAGGCAATCCACGGATGACGGGCCTGCTCATACACTCCGAAAGGTGCCCCCATCATTACCAGCAGATCCGGATCGCAAAGATCAACCTCGGCGAAATTCCCGTCGGATACGTCAATCCTTTCGATTGCATAATTTGCGCGCTCGATCGGATCGCGAAAACCTGCCAGCCCTTCGCGGGGGACGTGCCTGATAATTAATGCGCGTTTCATGATTCTGGGAGGAAATCCGGCACAGAAAGGTATCTTTCGCCTGTATCGTAATTGAAGCCGAGCACCCGGCTGCCGGCCTCAAGTTGTGGCAGCTTCTGGAAAATGGCGGCCAGCGTGGCGCCGGACGAAATGCCGACCAACATGCCTTCGCCGCGCGCCGAGCGCACGGCCCACTCCTTCGCGTCATCCGAATCGACCTTGATCACGCCGTCGAGCAAGCGGGTTTCGAGATTTGCCGGAACAAAGCCCGCGCCGATTCCCTGTATCGGATGCGGCGCGGGCCGCCCTCCGCTGATGACCGGCGAAAGCGCAGGCTCCACAGCATAGGCCTTGAGGCCAGGCCAGGCCTGCTTGAGGGCACGGGTCACGCCGGTCAGGTGCCCGCCGGTGCCAACCCCGGTAATCAGCACATCCACTGGCCGGTCCGCGAAATCGGTGAGAATTTCCTGTGCGGTCGTCCGCACATGCACATCGACATTGGCGGGATTGTCGAATTGCTGCGGCATCCATGCGCCCGGCGTTTCCGCCACAATTTGTTGCGCGCGTTCGATTGCGCCTTTCATGCCCTGTTCCCTGGGCGTCAGTTCAAATGACGCACCATAGGCAAGCATAAGCCGGCGCCGTTCCAAGGACATGGATTCCGGCATCACGAGGATGAGTCGATAGCCTTTCACCGCAGCGACCATCGCCAGGCCGACACCGGTATTGCCCGACGTCGGTTCGATGATTGTGCCGCCGGGGCGCAACGCGCCGCTGGCCTCGGCAGCCTCGATCATTGCAAGAGCGATCCTGTCCTTGATCGACCCTGCCGGATTGGAACGTTCGGACTTGATCCACACATCCGCATCCGGGAACAGCCGTGCGAACCGGATGTGCGGTGTGCGACCGATCGTATCTAGAATGGAATTCGCGATCATCGGCCGATCATCAGTTCCTGCTGTTCGAAGCGCATCAAGGTTTCAGCCGCCCGCCCGCGTAGCAATGGGGTCCTTTGCGGCGTGACCGCGGCGATCAATCGATTCAGCAGATACTTGCCGTAAGGCCAGTCGGCGATACCGGATTCGGCATTGATGTGGCCCAGGGGGCCGACATCGACGAGGCGGCTGCCCCATGTCCGCGCAAATTTCCGCGCCCGTCCATAGCTGATGTAAGGGTCATTCCTGCTCGCCGCCAGGATCGAGAGGAATGGCATGCGTGTGGGCAGCACCGGCGCGAAACGGGCAAGGCGCGGGTCGACACCGGCGGCCTCGACCTCCGGCGGTGCGACC
>JBGSLI010000455.1:0-3621 GCA_041740775.1 Alteraurantiacibacter sp.
CCTGCGTCCCGAAGGCGGCGGGCTGGTGCTGGCGGGCACGGTGCCGGTGGTGGTGGACGGGATGATGTATCTGCCGCTGGGCAATGCGGTGGTGGCGCTGGAAGCACACACCGGGCGCGAAATCTGGCGGCACGCGGTAGAAGGCGCCACCGTGCGCCGCCACGTCGCCTACTGGCCCGGCGATGAAAGCCACGGCGCGCGCCTGTTCTACAACGGTGGTAATGAAATTGTCGCCATCAGCGCGGCAACGGGCGAGGTGGTGCAAAGTTTTGGCACCAATGGCCGTGTGCCATTCGATGTGCGTTATTCCTATTCGCCCAGCATCTTCCGCGATGTGCTGGTGATCGGTGCTTCAACCCCGGAAGTCTCCACCGGCCCGCTTGGCAACAGCCGCGCGTTCAGCGCGGTAACGGGAGAAATGCTGTGGAGCTTCAACACCGTGCCGCAGCCGGGCGAGGTGGGGCATGAAACATGGCTGGACGATGGCTGGCGCGATAGGCCCGGCAACAACATGTGGGTGTGGTATTCCACTTTCGACGAGGCCACCGGCCTGCTGTTCATGACGCTCGGCAGCCCATCGCCCAATTATTACGGCGGGGACCGGCCGGGGGATAATCTGTTCGGCAATTCGGTGCTGGCGGTCGATCTGGAAAGCGGTGAATATCGCTGGCATTTCCAGACTATCCACCACGATCTGTGGGACTGGGATCTGCCCGCCCCGCCGGTGCTGGTGGATGTGACGGTGGACGGCAAGACCATCCCCGCGCTGGCACAGACGGGCAAGCCGGGGCTGATGTATATCCTCGATCGCCGCACGGGAGAGCCGGTGCATGGGGTGGAAGAACACATCGTTGCCGCTGCCGATGTGCCGGGCGAATGGTATTCCCCCACCCAGCCAATTCCCACCGCGCCCGAACCGCTCAGCCGGATGTGGTGGAACCCCACCGATGTGGTGACCGAGACCGACACCAATGCGGAACACGTCGCCGCCTGTCATGCCTTGCTTGCCAGCTACGGCGGCACATTCTTCAACGCCGGGCCGTTCACCCCGTTCTTCCTGCACGAGCAAGGCGATCCTCCGCGCGCCAGCATCAATCTGCCGCACAATGGCGGGTCCAACTGGGGCGGCAGCGCGGCCGATCCGGTGACAGGTTATATCTTTGTCAACACGACGGAATCCGGCTCCATCGGCTGGATAGAGGCGCGCGATCCGGCGGGCAATTACGGGCGCGGGGCGGAAGGTTCTGCCCAGCCCTACGATCGCGGATCGCTTGGCGGGCCGGGGGCCTACGCCTCCTTCTCCGCCAGCTTTACGGCAGCTGATGGCACAAGCATCACCCTGCCCTGCATCCGCCCGCCGTGGGGGCGGCTGATGGCGGTGGACGCGAACAGCGGCGAAGTGGCCTGGGCGAGCAATCTGGGCACCACCCCCGCGCTGGGGCCGGACAGGGCCGATACCGGCGCGAACAACACCTTCGGCGGGCCGATGGTGACGGCAGGCGGGCTGGTGTTCATCGGCGCAACCGATGACCGGATACTGCGCGCCTTCGATGCCGCCAGCGGCGATGCGCTGTGGCAGGAGGAACTGGAATATGCCGCCAACACCATCCCGATCAGCTTTCTGGGGCGCGACGGGCGGCAATATCTGGCGGTGGTGGTCGCCGGATCGGGCTTCGGCCCGCCGCTGATGGGGCCGCAGGGGCCGCGCAACAACGAAAGCCTGATCGTGTGGGCGCTGCCTGAATCCGGGCCGGAAGAACGCGCGCAGGTCCGCACGCCGGAAGGCGCGCTGCTCGATACCTCGCCCGATCTGGCCTATGCGCCGGGGGAACTCACGCAGGCGCAATTGCAGGCCAGTAATCGCGCGCTGATGGTGCAGGCTTCGATGAATGTGTTCCGCCGCTTCCCGCGCGAAATCACGGCAGACATGGTGCGTTTCTACACCGGGGCGCTGGCGCTGCGTTCGCTCAATCCGATCCAGTTGACGGCCACGCAGCAGATGATCCTTACCGGCGTGGGCAGCGGGCAGGTGAAGCTTTCCGCCGGGCAGCAGGGCAACCGGCGTTACGATCTTTCGGGCGGCGTGACCGGCGGCACCGGCATCCGTTATCTGCGCTTTACCTATCCCGATGCGGAAGTGGTGGCGCAGCGCTTCGAGGCCGCCGGATTTCCCGCGCCGCAATTCGAGGTGGCAGAAGATGGATCGTGCATTGCCACACTGGCCGATCCCGCCGGGCTGGCAATCGAGATCGCCATCGTGTCCGGCGCGGCGGACCGTTCGGACGATGGCGTGGGCGTGGGCATCGGCGTGTCTGACATGGCCGCCAGCCGCAGCTTCTATGGCGATTTCGTGGGGCTGGAGGCTGGCGATGCAGAGCGCGCGGCGCATTGGGGCGTCACCCGCCACCCTTTCCGCCACGGCGAAACCACGATCTTTCTGCACGAAACCGGTCCCGGCCTGCCCGCCGATACCGGCAGTTCGGGCATTCAATATGTGGTGAGCGATGCCGCGCTGGCGGCGGCGCGCGGAGAATATCGCGGGGTGGCGGTGGAAACCCCGCTCAACCGGCTGGCGGGATTCGATCTCACCACCGTCTGGCTCAACGATCCCGACGGAGTGACCAATTATTTCGCGCAGGTGGGAGACTGATACGAAGAAGGGGCCGCAAGGCAGGCCCCCTCCTCGTCTTGCGTATGTCGAGAGCGATCAGTCCGCCTTGGCCTCGATGATATAGCGCGCCAACGTGTCGATCTCCTCTTCGGAAACCATCCCGCCGAAGCTGGGCATCGCGCCCTGCCCGTTGCTGACGATCTGCGTGACATATTCCACGCTGAGATTGGCATTGCCGTCCAGCGCCGGGCCGATGTGGCCATTGCCGCCGGCATCGGCCATCACGTGGCACGCGCCGCAGCTGTAGGTGGAAAATATCTCGCGGCTGGCGGTCACCTGCTCGGCGGTCAGCGGCTCGGCATCATGCGCGACTTCGCCTTCATGCGCATGGGCGGAATGATCGTGCTCCTGCGCGATTGCGCCGAACAAGGGCAAAGCCAGTGCCGCCGCACCCAGCGCCAGCAACGCGCCCCGTCCCAAACCGTTCACCACCTTCGCCATGTTATTCAATACCTTTCACACGTAATGACCGGCCGATTGCCCTGCACAATTGGCCCTGATTGATCGGCAGCCTATAACCGCCAGGCTTTACCGTGGATTTACACCGCTGTCACAGCGTGTAAAAACTGGACATTGTCAATATCAGGGGCCACTAACAGCGTTGACGGGGCCAGACAAGCCGCCATCTCGCCAGGGGTATTTGCCATGAAGCCGGACTCGATCATTCTCGCCTGCGCCGCACTCGCGCTCGCTGCGTGCGCGCAGGATGAACCCGAACTGCCGCTGGGAACGCCGCAGCAGATGATGGCCGATCACGTGCAGCCCACCGCCGATATCTACTGGGGCGCGGTAAAGTTCGAAAGCGAACTCATGCCGGATGGCAGCGTGGAAGAACGCGATATCCGCCCGCAGACCGATGCCGAATGGGAAACGGTGCGCGCCGCCGCCGCGCGGCTGGGGGAACTGGGCGAGGTGCTCAATAGCCCCGCCTATGCCGAAGGGCGCGGGCC
>JBGSLI010000456.1:0-2178 GCA_041740775.1 Alteraurantiacibacter sp.
AGCGCGCCGCCCGCGCTCACCTTCGGCCCGTTGGGCAGCGCGCTGCGCTTGAACTGGCTGGTTTCGAAGAACCGCTTGAGGAATTTCTCCAGCCAGCCGCGAATGGTGGCCAGATCATACTGGTTCTTCTTCGCCTCTGGAAATTCGTGCGGCCACAGCCCGGCCTGCGCATCGCTCCACGCGTGCCAGGCAAGGAAGGCGACGTGGCTGGGCGGTTGGCCCCAGCGGATCACATGGTGGAGGAAGAAATCATTGAGTTCGTAAGGGCCGACGATGCTCTCGGTGCTCTGGATCGCGCCATCGGCACCTGCGGGAACCAGTTCAGGGCTGATTTCGGTTTCAAGCACCGCCTGCAACGCCGCATCGACCGCAGCATCGAATTGCGTGCTGCGGATTGCCCAGCGGATCAGATACTGGATCAGCGTCTTGGGCACGCCCGCATTCACCGCATAATGGCTCATCTGGTCGCCCACGCCATAGGTACACCAGCCCAGCGCCAGTTCCGAAAGATCGCCCGTGCCGATCACGAAGCCTTTATGCTGATTGGCGAGACGGAACAGATAATCGGTGCGCAGCCCCGCCTGCACGTTCTCGAACGTCACATCATGCACCGGCTGCCCATCGGCGAAGGGGTGTTGCATGTCTGCCAGCATCTGCTGTGCGGCGGGGCGGATGTCGATTTCCTTTGCGGTGACGGCAAAGGCGCGCATCAGCGCCCAGGCGTTGGCCTTGGTGGCATCCGATGTGGCAAAGCCGGGCAAGGTATAGGCGCGGATGGCGTTGCGCGGCAGCCCCAGCGTATCGCAGGCCTTGGCACAAACGATCAGCGCATGGGTGGAATCCAGCCCCCCCGAAATGCCGATCACCAGCGATTCCGCTCCCGTCGCCTGCATCCGCCGCATCAGCGCATCGACCTGGATGTTGAAGGCCTCGTAACAATCGGCGTCCAGCCTGTGCTGGCGGTTGGGCACGAAGGGGAAGCGGCGCACCGGGCGTTCCAGCCCGATATCGCCGGGCACAAACGCGTGTTCAAAGGCGATGGTGCGGAAACTGTCTTCGGGCCGCCCGGCATCCTCTGCCGCATCGTTGAATGTGCCCATCCGCATCCGTTCGTTGAGGATGCGGCGCGTATCCACATCGGTTACGCATAATTCGGGCTCCAGCTCGAATCGCACCGATTCCACCAGAAGATCGCCCATTTCATACACCATGCCCTGCCCGTCCCACGAAAGATCGGTGGTGCTTTCGCCAAAGCCGCTGGCCGAATAGGCATAGGCGCAGATATTGCGGCTGGAGGATGCGCGGCACAGCATGTGCCGCTCGTCCGACTTGCCGATGGTGATATTGCTGGCGGACAGGTTGAGCAGGATCGTCGCCCCCGCCAGCGCGGCCATCGTGCCGGGCGGAGTGGGGCTCCAGAAATCCTCGCAGATCTCGATCCCGAAAGTGAAGCCGGGCAGATTGCTGGCGGCAAAGATCAGATCCACGCCGAAGGGCACTTCCTCGCCGTTCACGCCGATCCACAGATTGCGGCAATTGTTGCCGCGCGCAAACCAGCGCTTTTCGTAGAATTCGCGGTAATTGGGCAGGAAGCTTTTGGGCACCGCGCCCAGGATTTCGCCCTGAGCGATCACCACCGCGCAATTGTAGATCCGCCCGCCGCGGCGCAGCGGCGCGCCGATCACCAGAACCGGGATCAGCCCCTCGCTGGCGGCGCGCACCGTTTCGATCTGCGCTTCTGCCGCATCGAGCAGCGCGGCCTGGATATGCAGATCATCGAGTGCATAGGAAGAAAGGCACATTTCGGGATAGAGCAGCAGATCGACGTTGCGCTCATGCGCCAGTCGCGCCTGTTCGATGATGCCTTGCGCGTTGTAGCCGACATCGGCGGTGCGCGTTTTGGGGGTTGCGGTGGCCACGCGCACGAAGCCGTGCGTGTGCAGGTCGAAGAAGGGGTGCGATCGCGCGCTCATAGCCGCAGCCTTAGCGCAGATTTTCGAACGCGGGGTAAAATCCTGAAGCCCGAACGAAAAGCGCCGCCGCTCCGCGCGAAACGGAGCGGCGGCGCTATCGTGTCAATCTGCCGGGCGGCTCAGCGGCAGCGCGCCTCGCCCCGGTCGATTTCGCGGCCGAGCAGTCCACCCACAGCGGCGCCAAGGATCGTGCCCACGGTGCGAT
>JBGSLI010000457.1:0-2771 GCA_041740775.1 Alteraurantiacibacter sp.
GGCAGCAGCACGGTGGTGGGGTGGGCCTTGGGCGGATCGAAATTGTCATCGAAATCGAGCGCATGGGCAATCGTGCCATTGACCAGCGCAGCCCAGGGAGCGGCCAGTTTCCGCGCCTGCCCGATCACGCTGCACGGCCCCGCCCCCCACGGTGCCACCACGCCGAACAGCTTTTGCGCCACCGGCTCTGCCGCGCCGGGAACCATCACCGCCAGCGTATCGACGAATTCCCGGTGCGCCCAGTCGCGCGCCTCGGCGGGCCAGTCATCGGGCGTATCGGCGATCCATGCGCCGTAGATGTCGAGCGGATTTTTGCTGGTGTTCACATTGCGCCTTCGGGCCTGCCGCGACGCCTCTACGCCAGCCATCCGCCATTTCGCAAGCATCTTGCCGAAAATGCCTCTCCCGCACCGGCTGGCGACAAACTGGCTCCTTGCCCACGCGGCTTGCAGCCCCTATCTGCGCGCGCAACAGCTTCCCACACGCAATTCCCGACGAAGGACCGACCGATGGCCGCCCAATACGCCTATGTCATGAAAGCCATGACCAAGACCTTCCCCGGCGCGCCCAAGCCGGTGCTGAGCAACATCAGCCTGCAATTCTATCGCGGGGCGAAGATCGGTATCGTCGGGCCCAACGGCGCGGGCAAATCCACGCTGATCAAGATCATGGCCGGGATCGATACCGATTTCACCGGCGAGGCGTGGCCGGGCGAGAACATCACCGTGGGCTATCTGGAACAGGAGCCCGAACTCGATCCGACCAAGACCGTGCTCGAAAACGTCAAGGAAGGCGCGCGCGAGACGGCGCAACTGGTCGAACGGTTCAACGAGATTTCCACGCTGATGTGCGAACCCGATGCCGATTTCGACGCGCTCGGCAGCGAGATGGGTGATTTGCAGGCCAAGATCGACGCGGTGGACGGCTGGACGCTCGACAACCAGCTCGAAATCGCGATGGAGGCGCTGCGCTGCCCGCCCTCGGATTCGCCCGTCACCGATCTTTCGGGCGGGGAAAAGCGCCGCGTCGCGCTCACAAGGCTGCTGATCCAGAAGCCCGATATCCTGCTGCTGGACGAACCCACCAACCATCTTGACGCCGAAAGCGTGCAATGGCTGGAAAACCACCTCAAGGATTATGCCGGCGCGGTGCTGATGATCACCCACGACCGCTATTTCCTCGATAATGTGGTGGGCTGGATCCTCGAACTCGATCGCGGATCCTACTATCCCTATGAAGGCAACTACTCCACCTACTTGGAAAAGAAGGCCAAGCGGATGGAGCAGGAAAACCGCGAGGAAAGTGGCAAGCAGAAGGCGTTGCAGCGCGAACTCGAATGGATCCGCCAGACCCCGGCCGCACGCCAGACCAAGAGCAAGGCGCGCGTGCGCAAGTTCGAGGAATTGCAGGACGCGCAATCGGGCCGCAAGCCGGGCAAGGCGCAAATCGTGATCCAGGTGCCCGAACGGCTGGGCGGCAAGGTGATCGAGGCCAAGGGCATTTCCAAGGCCTATGGCGACAAGCTGTTGTTCGAAGACCTGTCATTCACCCTGCCACCGGGCGGCATCGTGGGCGTGATCGGGCCAAACGGCGCGGGCAAATCCACGCTGTTCAAGATCATCACCGGCAAGGAAACGCCCGACAGCGGCACGATCGAGATCGGCGAGACGGTGCGGCTGGGATATGTCGACCAGAGCAGCGACCACCTCAATCCGAAGAACAATGTGTGGGAGGAAATCTCCGACGGGCTCGATTACATGACCGTCAACAAGCACGAAACCTCCACCCGCGCCTATGTCGGCGCTTTCAATTTCAAGGGCGCGGACCAGCAGAAGAACGTCGGCAAGCTTTCGGGCGGCGAACGCAACCGCGTGCATATCGCCAAGATGCTGAAGCAGGGCGGCAATGTGCTGCTGCTGGACGAACCGACCAATGATCTGGACGTGGAAACGCTGGGCGCGCTGGAAGAGGCGATCGAAAACTTCGCCGGTTGCGCGGTGGTGATCAGCCACGATCGCTTCTTCCTCGATCGGCTGGCAACGCATATCCTGGCCTTCGAGGGCGATAGCCACGTCGAATGGTTCGAAGGCAATTTCGAAGCCTATGAGGAAGACAAGCGGCGGCGACTGGGCGACGCGGCGGATCGGCCCACGCGGGTGGCTTACAAGAAGCTGACGCGATAAGGCAGTGCTCGTTGGTCCAACTTTTCCTTCAGCCCGGCAGCGCTGTTGAAATAGGCGAAAGGGACCTTCCCCGCCGCAATCAGAACAGCTTCCTGAATTCCACTTCGAAGCTGCGGCCGCGCGGGTCGATCAGGAAGGGCTGAAAGCGCAGCGGCGTATCGCCATTGCTGTCGGTCACCTTCTGGCGCGTGTCAAAGATATTGTCGATATCGAAGCCGATCCGGGCATTGCGGAAGAACGGCATCTCCTCCACCAACCCGGCACGCTGGCCCAGATCGACGAATGTGCGCAGGTTGATGGTAGCGAAATCGTTGAAACGCAGATCGGTGCTGCCCGGCAGGCCGGTGCCGTCGATACGTGACTGGCCGGTGTAATTTGCGAACAGCAACAGGCCATAGCCGTTGTAGAACACCCCGCTGCGCCAGTTGAACGAATGGCGCGGTTGCGCGCCGCCCGACAGCGCATCGCCTTCCAGCAGATCGAGCACGGGAATTCCCGGTGCGATCAGCACGGTATTATCGAGTTCGAGCGTGTACTGGATATTGGCAAACCAGCGCCCGCCGCCGCCAGCACCGCCGCCGCCGCCGA
>JBGSLI010000458.1:0-2896 GCA_041740775.1 Alteraurantiacibacter sp.
ATAATCGGCGCGCGCGGCGGACGAAATTCGCCCGTCGCCCTGCGCCCCGGCGATCACGCCCGCTTCGATCTGCGCGGGCAGGGCGGCGGTGAAATTCTCGTTGTACCAGCCGTTGCGCAACAGGCTGTGCGGCAATCCGCATTGCGCCAGCGCGGCCTCGGTCTGCCGGTGCCCCTCGGCCAGCGGGATGGATGAATCGGGCGCGTGAAGGATGGAAGTATAGGCGATGTATTTGACCCCCGCGCGCACCGCGGCATCGATCACCGCGCGGTGCTGCGCCACGCGCCTTGCCACATCGTTGCCCGAAATCAGCAGCAGCCGGTCCACCCCGTGCAATGCCACTTCAACCGAGGCCGGATCATTGTAATCGGCGCGGCGCACATCCACGCCCCTGGCCGCCACATCCGTCAGCTTTGCCGGATCGCGCGCCAGCGCCACCACTTCGCCCGGCTCTGCAGTGTCGAGCAATTCGGCCAGCACCAGCCGGCCGAGTTTTCCCGAAGCTCCGCTTACCGCATATATTGTCATCGCTTTTCTCCCCCTCAAATTCCGAACAGTCTTTCCGCATTGGTCTGGAAGAACTTCAGCTTCCGGGCCTGCGGCATCTCCAATGCATCCAGAAGGCGTACCTCATCAGGCACGAATTGATAGGGGTAGTCCATCGCATAAAGCACGCGGTCCTCGCCCATCACATCCATCATCAGCCGGATCGAGGGAGGGGAGGGCAGGCCCGAATTGGTGCCCCAGACATTGGTGCGCAGATAATGGTGGAGGCTGTGCTGCAATGGCTTCAATTTCGCATAGCGGCCGGACCGCACGCCGGCGCTGAACATGTAATCGAAGCGGTCGATCCAGAACGGCAGCCCTTCGCAGCCGTGGCCCAGCACCAGCTTCAACGAGGGGTAGCGATCGAAAACGCCCGTCGTCAGCATCCGCAGCGCGTGATAGCTCGTCTCCACCGCAAAGCCGAAAATCGCACCTTCCAGCCCGGCCTCAACCATGCCGCCGATCATGGCATCGGGCAGCCCCTGCGGGTGGATATACAGCGGAATGTCCATATCCGCGCAGGCGCGCAGGATCGGATCGAACCGTTCTTCATCCAGATAGGTCCCGTGGGTGTGGCTGTTCACCTGCACGCCCACAAACCCCAGTTCCTCCTTGCCGCGCCGCAATTCGTGCGCCGACCATTCGGGATCCTGTGGGCAGATTGCGGTCATGCCGAAAAAGCGCGCGGGATATCGTTCGCAGGCGTCCTTCAGCCGATCATTGGCGCGGCTGGCGATGCCCTTCGCCTCGTCCAGATCGAACAGCGATTGCACGCCGGGGCTGGTCAGCGCCAGCACCGCCTTGTCGATCCCGCTTTCGTCCATCGCGGCGATCCGCAATTCGCCGATGTCGAGCAGTCGTTCGCGGATGAAGGTGGTGCGTTCGGATGGGCTGGTGCCGTAAAAGCCCCACAGGCTGACCGTGCCCTTGTCCGCGCGGCCTTCCTTTATCAGCCGCAATATCGCCTCGATCTGTTCGGCGGTGGCGAAGGCTTCTTCGGTGGCGATGCGCAGATAGCCGTGCTGGCCGCCGGTTTTGAGTTCGCTGGTCATTTGCTTGCCTCTCCCATCGGCGCGCTGGTGTGGCGCAATCTATCCTTCGTGAACGGCCTTCACCACCATGCAGGCCTTCACGCCTTCCGGCCCGTCCTCGCTGCCGTGGCCAGACCATTGCACGCCCTGGAACGGCGCATCCGGCCCGGCGATCATATGCGTATTGATACCCAGCATTCCCACCTCGATCGCATCGGCCAGACGGCGCTGGCGGGCGACATCGCTGGTCCAGGCAAAGCCCGCCAGGCCATAGGGCAGGCGGTTGGCTTCGGCGATCATCTCGTCTTCGGTGCGATAGGGATTGATGAGCGCCAGCGGGCCGAAGGGTTCCTCGTTCATCACCGCAGCATCGAGCGGGATTTCGCTGAGCACGGTGGGCTGGAAGAAGTAGCCCTGATTGCCGATCCGCTGCCCGCCGGTGAGCAGCTTTGCCCCCTTGGCCTGCGCATCGGCGACGAATTTCTCCATCGCATCGGGGCGGCGCGGATTGGCCATCGGGCCCATTTGCGTATCGGCGGCAAGGCCATCGCCCACGCGCGTGGCGGCGAGCCGTTCGGCCATGCCGTTGCGGAATTTTTCGAACACATCCTGCTGCACGATAAAGCGCGTGGGGGAAACGCACACCTGCCCGGCATTGCGCGTCTTGCCCACCGAAGCGGTAGCCAGCGCCCGCTCCACATCGGCATCATCGAACACCAGCACCGGGCCGTGGCCGCCCAGTTCCATGGTGGTGCGGATCATGTTGTCTGCCGCCAGCTTTGCCAAATGCCTGCCCACCACGGTTGAGCCGGTGAAGCTGAGCTTGCGGATCACGGGTGAGCCGAGCAGATGGCGGCTGACTTTATCGGGAACGCCGAACACGGTCTGCGCCACTTCACCCGGCAGGCCCGCATCGTGCAGGCATTGCAGGATGCCCAGCGCCGATGCGGGCGCTTCTTCCGCTGATTTGAGGATGATCGAACAGCCCGCCGCGATCGCCGCGCCCAGCTTGCGGGCCGGATTGCCAAGCGGGAAGTTCCACGGCGCAAACGCCGCCACAGGGCCCACCGGTTCCCACCGCACCACGCTGCGCTGGCCCACCGGGCGCACCAGTTCGCGGCCATAAATACGCTGGCACTCACCAGCGGCAAAATCGAACCAGCCCGCCGATGCCATGCATTCCATCTTCGCTTCGGCAACAGGCTTGCCCTGTTCCAGCGTGGCGATGCGGGCCAGATCGTCTGCCCGCTGGCGGATCAGCGCGGCGGCGCCGTGCAGCACCTGCGCGCGTTCAGCGGCAGGTGTGTAGCGCCAGATCC
>JBGSLI010000459.1:0-4049 GCA_041740775.1 Alteraurantiacibacter sp.
ATCTGCCGCGCGCGCGGGGCTGGTGCATGTGCCGGTCAACCCGCTGCTCAAACGCGCGCAGCTTCACCATATTCTGCACGATAGTTCGGCCAGCCTGCTGATTGCCAACGCCGCGCGGCTTGCCACGCTGAAAGCTGGCGATGTGCCAGGCGATTGCGCTGTACAGGACGAGGCGGCGCTGCTGGGCGAACTGGCGGGCTTTGGCGAAGCGCTCCCCCCCTCTTCTGCCGATCCCGCACAGCTTGCTGCCATCCTCTATACCAGCGGATCGACCGGGCGGCCCAAGGGGGTGATGCTGAGCCATGCGAACCTGTGGCTGGGCGCGGCCAGCGTGGCGCATTATCTGGGGCTGGCGCGCGATGACGTGACGCTGGCGGTGCTGCCGCTGAGCTTCGATTATGGCCAGAACCAGCTGTTTTCCACCTGGTATGCGGGCGGCAGCGTTGTGCCGCTCGATTATCTCACTCCGCGCGATGTCATCAAGGCCTGCGCCCGCCACTCGATCACCACGCTTGCTGCGGTGCCGCCGCTGTGGCTGCAATTGACTCAGGTCGAATGGCCGCCCGAAGCCACTGCCCCGATGCGCCGCCTCACCAACAGCGGCGGCGCGCTGAGCGTTGATCTGGTGCGCGATCTGCGGCGGATATTTCCTGCCGCGCAATTGTTCCCGATGTATGGGTTGACCGAGGCCTTCCGCTCCACCTTTCTCGATCCCGCGCTCGTCGATACGCATCCCACATCGATGGGTCGGGCTATTCCCTTTGCCGAGATTCTGGTGGTGGATGGGGATGGGCGGATCGCCAGCGAGGGCGAACTGGTGCATTGCGGGCCGCTGGTGGCGCAAGGATACTGGCAGGATGCGGAACGCACGGCACAACGTTTCAAACCCGCGCCCGCTGCCTCCACCTATGGCGGAATTGCGGTATGGTCGGGCGATACAGTCCGGCGCGACGATGCTGGGCTGCTCTATTTTGTCGGCCGGGATGATGCGATGATAAAAAGCGCGGGCAACCGTATCAGCCCGCAGGAGATAGAGGATGCCGCGCTGGCCAGCGGATCGGCCGAAGAAGCGGTGGCATTCGGGATGGCGGATGACCGGTTGGGGCAGGCGATCGCTCTGGTAGTGCGCGGCAGCGGCGATGACGATGCTCTGCGCGCATGGCTGAAGCGTGAATTGCCCAATTTCATGCAGCCTGCGATGATCCGCTGGGTGGAAGCGATGCCGATCAATCCCAACGGCAAGATCGATCGCGCGCGCTTGCAGCAGGAGGCGGTATGAAAGCTCTCGGACCCATTCCGCCCTGTTTTGCCGTGCAGGACGGCGAACTGGTGATCGGCGGGCGCAAGGCGGGCGCACTGGTGAAGGAAGCGGGCGACACCCCGCTGTTCGTCTATTCGCGCGATGCCATCACCCGCCGGATGGGCGAATTGCGCGCCGCCATGCCCAGTCGTCTGGCGATACATTATGCCATGAAGGCAAATCCTTATCCGCCGCTTCTCGAATTCATGGCAGATCTGGTGGATGGGCTGGACATCGCTTCGGGCGGCGAACTGGAACAGGCGCGCGCGGCCGGCTTTCTCCCGCGTGAAATCAGCTTTGCCGGGCCGGGCAAGCGCGATGCCGAACTGATGGCGGCGATCCGCGCCGGGGTGACGCTCAATTGCGAATCCGAAGGCGAGGCCGAACGCGCGCTTGGGCTGGGAAAGGCGGTGGGCATCGCCCCGCGCATGGCCATAAGGGTCAATCCCGCGTTCGAGCTGCGCGGATCGGGAATGAAGATGGGCGGCGGGGCCAAGCCCTTCGGGGTGGATGAGGAACGCGTGCCCGCGCTCGCCCGGCGACTGGTGGAAGCCGGCGTCGATTGGCGCGGGTTTCACATCTATACCGGCAGCCAGGCGCTCGATCCGCAGGCGATCATCGAAACGCAAGCCAATGTTCTGGCGCTGGCGGCAAGGCTGGGCGATGAGGCGGGGGTGGCGGTGCCGCATCTCAACATGGGCGGCGGCTTCGGCATCCCCTATTTCGATCGCGATGCGCCGCTCGATATTTCCGCCATCGGGGCAGCGCTGGATGCGCGTTTTGCCAATCTGCCCCCGAACCTGCGCGAAACCCGCTTCGCCATCGAACTGGGCCGATATCTGGTGGGCGAGGCGGGGGTCTATCTCACAAGGATTATCGACCGCAAGAAGAGCCACGGCACGGTTTTTCTGGTCACCGACGGGGGCCTGCACCACCAGCTTGCCGCATCGGGCAATTTCGGCACCGTGGTGCGGCGCAATTATCCGCTGGCGATTGCCAACCGGTTTGCCGCCAAGCCCGAAGAAGTGGCCAATGTGGTGGGATGCCTTTGCACCCCGCTCGACCGGCTGGCCGATCAGGCGCATCTGCCGCGTGGCCAGGTGGGCGATATCATCGCTGTATTCTGCGCCGGAGCCTATGGTGCCAGCGCAAGCCCGGCGGCATTTCTGGGCCAGGGTGCCGCGCGCGAAATGCTGGTTTAACCCGCCCGCCGAGCATCGTCCCATCGCGGGACAGCGTTTCGAAAACCCGGCGAAACCGCGGTTTTGCAGCGCAAGACTAACGCAATGTTCACCCTTTTTGGCGAGAAGCCGTGGCTGGATCCAGGGCGCAATGCACATGCGGCAGGCAAAGCCGCGTGTGCAGAACGCCAGCAAACTCGCGAAGGACGCATTCGATGCGAACGACATTTCCGGCCAGGGCGCTTTACGCCACGATCGGCCTTGCCATCGCGCTCACCGGCTGTGCCGCCGGCTCTGCCGGATCGCAGCTCGAACCCGCCCGCTTCGTTTCGATGCAGGAAGGGCCGGGCGAGGAATATGTGATCGGCCCGCTCGACAAGCTCACCATCCACGTCTGGCGTAACGACGAACTGGGGGCCGAGGTGCAGGTGCGACCAGACGGGCGCATCACCACCCCGCTGGTGGCCGACATGCCCGCCGTGGGCAAGACCCCCACGATGCTGGCCGAAGATATCCGCCTGCAACTCTCGCAATATATCGAGGAACCGATCGTCACCGTGATCGTGAACGAATTTGCCGGCACTTTCAGCCAGCAGGTGCGCGTGGTGGGGGCGACGGCGGAACCCGCCTCGATCCCCTATCGCGCCAATATGACGCTGCTCGATGCGATGATCTCGGTCGGCGGCCTTTCCGAATACGCCGCAGGTAACCGTGCCCGGCTGATCCGTTTCGACAGGCAGAGCGGCGAACAGCGCGAATATGATCTGCGCTTGTCCGATCTGCTGCGGCGCGGAGAAAGCGATGCCAATGTGATGCTGATGCCGGGCGATGTGATCATCATCCCCGAAAGCATGTTCTGAAGGGGATCGGGGGGTTGAACCAGCTTCTGGAAGAACTGCGGGCCGGAATGTGGGCGGTGTGGAACCGCCGCTGGCTGGCGCTGGGCATCGCATGGGCGGTGTGCGTCCTGGGCTGGCTGGTGGTGGCGCTGGTTCCCAACACCTACGAATCCGAAGCGCGCATCTTCGTGCAGCTGGATGACGTGCTGGCCGAACAGATCGGTATCGGCGCCAATGCCCGCGAACGCGATATCGACCGGATCCGCCAGACGCTGGTGAGTTCGGTCAATCTTGAAAAAGTGGTCCGTTCCACCCGCATCGGTGATGCGGTGAGCACGCCTGCTGGATTGGAGGAGGCGATCGAGCGGCTGACCAGGGATATCAAGGTGGTCAGCGAGGGCGAAAACATCTTCGAGATCACCGCGCAGAGCGGCCGCGGCGATCTTTCCGATGCCGACAACGCCGAACTCGCGCAGACCATCGCCCAGCGCATGATCGACATTTTCCGCGAGGAGAACCTTGGCGGATCGCGCGGGGAAATGGAAAATTCGATCGAATTTCTCAACCAGCAGCTGGCCCAGCGCGAGGCCGAACTTGCCGCTGCGGAAGAACGCCGCCTGGCGTTCGAGGCGGAGAACCCCGATCTCGTCGGCGGCGCGCAGGCGATTGCCGCGCAGATGAGCGCCACCCGCGCCGAATTGCGCAGCGTCGAATCTGATCTGGCCGCCG
>JBGSLI010000460.1:0-3529 GCA_041740775.1 Alteraurantiacibacter sp.
AGCGGGGCAGCGGCCAGCGCGGGCCAGCGCGCCAGTTCTACGGCGGCGGCCAGCATCTGGGGAGTGTAAAGCCTTTCCGCGCTCACGCAGCCGGATCTTCTGCCTCATCGGCGAGAATGCGCGCGCGGCGTTCTGCAATCAATTGCACCATTTCGCGCGATCCGGCATCGACAAGCTGATATGTCCGCGCTTCGGCGATCCACAGCGGTCGGCCCTTGAGGCCCCAGATCGTGTCATAGCCCAGCACCAGCAGCGAAAATCCGATGATCACGATGATCATTCCCTTCACCGCGCCGAAGCCGAAGCCGAGCACGCGATCGATCGGGCCGAGCACCGATTGGCGCGAGGCGCGCCCGGCAACGCGGGCGATCAGCTTCATCGCCGCATAAGGGATGAGCAGCAGCAGGGCGAAGGCAAAAATGCCCGCGGTGACCGGCGAACCGATGAATTCGAGGATCGCGGCGGTAAGATCGGTGTGGAGGAAACGGATTGCCAGCACCGCCAGCACCCATGCGGCAAGCGAAAGCACTTCCTGCACGAAGCCGCGCAGGAACCCGCCAATTGCTGCCACCCCCACGAGCAGCAGCACGATCAGATCAAACCCCGTCATCGCCTGCCTGATTATGCCGATGCCATCACCCGGTCAACGAGTGACGCCACGCCGCCTACATCGGTATAGCGCAATTTCTTCACCTCCTGCCCGCCATCCGTCGGCCCGAAGGCGTGGGCAAAGCCCAGTTTTGCCGCCTCGCGCAGCCGCAGCGCCGAATGGGCGACGGGGCGCACTTCGCCTGAAAGCGCGATTTCTCCCAGCCAGATGCTGTCGATAGCCAGCCGCCGGTCCGCCAGCGCGGAAACCAGCGCGGCAGCCACCGCCAGATCTGCCGCCGGATCGGACAGGCGATATCCACCCGCGACATTGAGATAGACCTCGGCGGTGGAAAAGCTGAGGCCGCAGCGCGATTCGAGCACCGCCAGCAGCATCGCCAGCCTGCCGCTGTCCCAGCCCACTACCGCGCGGCGCGGCGTGGCACCCGATTGCAGCCGCACGATCAGCGCCTGGATTTCCACCAGCACCGGTCGCGTGCCTTCTATCGCGGGGAATACCGCGCTGCCCGCCAGCGGTTCTTCCCGCCCCGAAAGGAACAGCGATGACGGGTTGGAGACCTCCGCCAGCCCGTGTCCCTCCATCGCGAAAACGCCGATTTCGTCTACCGCGCCGAAGCGGTTCTTGAGGCTGCGCAGGATGCGATACTGATGGCTGCGCTCCCCCTCGAAGCTCATCACCGTATCTACCATATGTTCCAGGACGCGCGGCCCGGCGATGCTCCCGTCCTTGGTCACATGACCCACCAGCACCACGCAAGTGCCGGTTTCCTTGGCATAGCGGATCAGTTCAAACGCGCTGGCACGCACCTGGCTGACGGTGCCCGGCGCTCCGTCGATCATGTCCGAATGCATCGTCTGGATCGAATCGACCACCAGCAATTGCGGCGCGCCGTTACGGCCCAGCGAAGTGAGGATATCGCGCACCGAAGTAGCCGCCGCCAGCTTAAGCGGAGCATCGGCCAGCCCCAGCCGCTGCGCGCGCAGCCGCACCTGCCCGGTCGCTTCCTCTCCGCTCACATACACCACATCGCCGCCACTGCGGGCGATGGCGGCGGCGGCCTGCAACAGCAGGGTGGATTTGCCGATTCCTGGTTCCCCACCCATCAAAATGGCGCAACCCGGCACCAGCCCGCCGCCAAGCGCGCGATCAAACTCGGCAAGGCCGGTGCTGCGCCGCACCAGCGGAACAGTGGCGGCATCGAGCGATTCGAAGACGATTTCGCGCCCCCCGCTGGAAAGGTGATGCCTGGCCGCAAAGGCGGTTTCGGGCACATCTTCCACCAGCGTGTTCCATTCGCTGCAATCGGCGCACTGGCCCTGCCAGCGCGTGGCGATGCTGCCGCATTGGGTGCAGACGTAACGCTTTTTGGGCTTGGCCATGGCAGGATGATTAACGGGAACAGAAAAAGAACACAAGCCGCCTTTGCAACGGCGGATAGCGGCGTTCCCGCACTAGGCATCGTGCTCCGCTTCTGCCACTCATGTCCCGATGCGGCAAAAGGAACTCAGGATTGCGCTGGTCTGCTATGGCGGGGTGAGCCTGGCGGTATACATGCACGGGGTAACCAAGGAGATCTGGAAACTCGCCCGCGCCAGCCGTGCGTTTCACGCGGTGCAGACTTCGCCCCAGCAGGGCGTCGAGGCGGTGTATCTCAACCTCCTGCAGTTTATCGAAAGCCAGCGCGAACTGCGGCTGCGGGTGCTGCCCGATATCGTCACCGGGGCCAGCGCGGGGGGGATCAATGCGGTGTTTCTGGCCCAAGCGATCCATTCCGGCCAGAGCCTGGAGCCGCTGACCGAGCTGTGGCTGGAAAACGCCGATGTCGACCGGCTGGTGGCGGAAGAGGCGCGCCCCTGGTCGGTCATCGCGTCCAAGCCGTTCATGCGGCCCTTCGTGTGGTATATGACCAACCGGCCCGGCAATGCGGTGAGCGAAAGCGTGGCGGTGGAAACCCGGTCCGAAGTCCGCCGCAAGCTGTCCAATCTGGTGCGCGGACGGTGGTTCGAACCGCCCTTTTCCGGCACCGGCTTCACCGATTTGCTGCACGAGGCGCTGTGCGCGATGCAGGCGGGCGCGGCGGACGACCCGCTGCTGCCGCCCGGCCACCCGCTCGATCTGCTGGTCACCGCCACCGATTATCGCGGCCACCGCGAAACACTGCGGCTCAACAGCCCGCCGGTGGTGGAGGAAAGCGAACACCGGGTGCAGATCGAATTTCGCGTGCATACGCCGCCGGGCGGCGGGGAGAATCTGGCGCATCTGGGTGAACTTACCTTCGCTGCGCGCGCCACCGCCAGTTTTCCCGGTGCCTTTCCGCCGATGCAGGTGGGCGAGATCGACCGGCTGTATCCGGACGACTGGCCCGGCCGCGAACGGTTCCTGCGCCGCGTCTTGCCGACCCATGTCGAACGCGGCACAGTGGAACATGTGGCGCTTATCGATGGATCGGTGCTGGTCAACGCGCCTTTTGCCGGGGCGATGGCGGGGCTGGGCGCCCGCCCTTCGCAGCGAGAGGTGGATCGGCGTTTCGTCTATATCGATCCCACGCCGCACCGCAGAGTGGCGCAGGCGGGCGAGGAAGTGCGCCCGGTGGGCTTCTTTACGGCCATCTTCGGATCGCTCTCCACCATCCCGCGCGAACAGCCGATCCGCGACAATCTGGAATTGCTGGAAAAGCAGACGCGCGAGGCATACCGTTTCCGAAAGATCGTCGCCGCGCTGCGGCCCGAGGTGGAAGGCGCGGTGGAAAAGCTGTTCGGCCGGACCTTTTTCCTCGATCAACCGACCCCCCGGCGGCTGGCAGCCTGGCGATCCCGCGCGCAGCAGGCAGCGGCCGAGGGGGCAGGATACGCCTTCCATTCCTATGCGCAGGCGAAGCTTTCGGGCATCGTGGCCCGGATCGCCGATCTGGCCCACCGC
>JBGSLI010000461.1:0-2230 GCA_041740775.1 Alteraurantiacibacter sp.
GCGCAACGCGATGCACCGCTGGCACCACGCACCGCGCAGAGCGATTTGCCGCTGGAAGGCCCCCGCGCGGCGATGGATATCGAGCATGTGCGCCTTTCGCTGGTGGTCGATCCGGATCGGCGAAGGATTGCCGGCGATGGCACCTATCGCGTGGCCCTGCACGAAGATCTGGCCGAACTCGCCTTCGATCTCGACCCGCGTTATGCCATCATCGCAATCAGCGTGGATGGGGTGAGCCTTCCCGCGCAGGATTATCGCAATCCCGACGGCCTGCTCACCCTGCGTCTGCCGCAGCCGGTGGCGGCCGGAAACGCGGTAAATGTGCGGATCGTTTATGCAGGCAAACCGCATGTGGCCCGCAACCCGCCGTGGGAGGGCGGCTTTGTGTGGGCACAAACGCCCGATGGCAGCCCGTGGATCGCCACCGCCGTGCAGGGCGAGGGGTGCGACATGTTCTGGCCCTGCATCGATCATTCCTCCAGCCGCATCGGCAGCATCGATACGCTGGTGACCGTGCCCCGCGGGCTGGTTGCGGCGGGCAATGGCGCGCTGCGCGAAACCATCGAGAATACCGACGGCACCACGACTTTCCACTGGCGCGCGCGCAATCCCTCCAATTACGGGATCACCCTGCAAATCGGCCCCTATGCGCTGGCCCAACGCGATTACGAAAGCCGATACGGCAACACCGTGCCGATCCGCTTCTGGCACCTGCGCGAAAACACCAAGGATGCACGGCGGCTGGTGGGCGAAATGGGCAGCTATCTCGATTTCTTCGAGGAACGCATCGGCCCCTATCCCTTCGGCGACGAAAAGGCGGGGGTGGCGCAGACCCCGCATCTGGGGATGGAGCACCAGACGATAAACGCCTATGGCAACCGCTTTCGCGCCGATCCGCTGGGGTATGACTGGCTGCTGCATCACGAATTTGCGCATGAATGGTTCGGCAACCAGCTGACCAACGCCACCATCAACCACATGTGGCTGCACGAGGGCATCGGCCAGTGGATGCAGCCGCTGTATCTGGAATGGGCGCGCGGCGAAATGTTCTACGATGCGGAAATGTGGCGTTTCCGCCTGATGATACAGAGCCGCGTGCCGCTGGTTCCGCCCGAAGGCACGCTGCCCGATTACAACGACAGCGCCGCGGGCTGGGGCACCGATATCTATTACAAGGGCGCCTGGGTGATGCATTCGCTGCGCTATCTGGTGGGGGACGAGGTGCTGTTTGCCGCACTCACCCGGCTGACCTATGGCAGCGATAATCCCGTGCCCGGCGAAATTGCCCCCGTGCTGCGCACCACCGATGATTTCCGCGTAATTCTGGAGGAGCTGAGCGGAGACGATCTCGGCTGGTTCTTCGATGCCTATTTCTACCACGCCGAATTGCCGCGACTGGTGCAGACGCGCGAGGGCAGCACGCTGGCGCTGGAATGGCGCACGCCTTCGGCCCAGGCATTTCAAATGCCGGTGGAGGTGATGATCGGCAGCGAATTGCAGCGGGTGGAGATGGCGGGCGGGCGGGCCGAGATAATTCTTCCCGACGAAAGGGCGCATGTGCTGATCGATCCGCGCAACCGCATCCTGATGCACGACGAGGCGATCGCACGAACGCGTGAAAGGCAATAGGGCAACAGTGCCGGAAACCCTTTTCAGGATCGCCCACCGATGAAACCCAAGCTGATTACCACGCTCAAGGATTATTCCGCCCCGCAATTCGCCGCCGATGCCGCTGCAGGCGTCACCGTGGCGATGGTGGCCATTCCGCTCAGCATCGCCATCGCCATCGCTTCGGGCGCGGCGCCTGCAACCGGGCTGATAACCGCGATCGTGGGCGGGCTGCTGGTTTCGATGCTGGGCGGAAGCCGGGTGCAGATCGGCGGGCCGACCGGTGCCTTCATCGTGGTGGTCTATTCGGTCATCGCCCAGCACGGTTATGACGGGCTGGTGCTGGCCACGCTGATGGCGGGCGCAATCCTGGTGGCAGCGGGGTTGCTGCGCGCGGGAAATCTGGTGGCCTATGTGCCGCAGGCGGTGGTCAACGGCTTCACCATCGGCATCGGCATCATCATCGGCGCGAGCCAGCTGAAGGATTTCCTCGGCCTGTCGGCAGAATCGATGCCCGCCGATTTTCTCGACAAGATGGAAGCGCTGTGGGCCGCGCGCGACACCTTCAGCGGGCCGGCGCTGATCGCGGGCGGTGCAACGCTGGTGCTGATCGTGGCGATCC
>JBGSLI010000462.1:0-3183 GCA_041740775.1 Alteraurantiacibacter sp.
GCAACGCCGCCCCGCGCGCCGGATCGCCCGCCAATCCGGCAAACCGTGCCTCCAGCAGGCGCAATCCGGGCACTTCGCCAATTCTGGCGCGCAGCGCGGCGGTATGATCGGCAGCTTCTGCGTGGCGATCCTGCGCGGCGAGCAGGTTGAGGAAGGCGTGCCACAATGCCGCATCATCGGGGTTTTGGCGCAGCGCCGCCTCGATCGCGGAAAGCGGATCGGGCCAGCCAAAGGTGATCTTCAGCTGCGCCAGCGCCTTGTGCCCTGCCACCCATCCCGGATTGAGCGCCAGAATGTTTTCCAGCCGGGGAAAGGCTGCGGTATCGCCTGCCTCGGCAAGCGCCTCTGTCTCCGCCAGGATCAGCGCCGGATCGCCGGGCGCATCCGCCAGCGCCGCCTGCAACAGCGCCAGCGCACCGGGAGATCGGCTTTCGAAAGCATCGAGTGCGGTCGTGCTTTTGTTCGTCACTGAACTGCCATGGGAAGTCAGGGATATTGCTGGCGGGAGTGGAGGATCGCAAGGATTTCAATCGCCTCTGCGCCGACACGGTAGACCCGGATGTAGTTGGGATGCACCACCGCCCCGCGCGTGCCTGCGGCCCTTCCGGTCCGATGCATGTAGGGGAATTGGGTCAGGCGTTCTGCGTAGGCTTCGATCTGATCGATCAGTCGATCAGCGGCAGCAGGGCTATTCCCGCCAATATAGTCAGCCGGCGCGTCGAGTTCATCGAGCGCTTTGGCATTCCACGAAAGACCTAGCACTTGCTGGCCCGTGCCTTTGCCTTTTCGAGAGTTTTGCCAATCCGGGCCATTGCTTCGTCATGCGCCACCGGGGGGCGCGGGTCGGCGAGCGCAGTTTCCACCTTGGCGCGAAACCACGTATCGTAAGCAGCCTCTTCCTCGGCGGACCCGAATTCGGAGATCAGGGGCGAATATCTGCTCATGCGTCGTGCATACACCGCTTTGCCGCAGAGGAAAAGTTCTCCTCCCGCCCCCTAGCCCCTGCCGCATAGTGCGGTTACATGGGCCGCCACGAATCACCCCGCACATGAAGTGGCAGCTCCCCATGGAAATCCGCACCGGCCTTACTTTCGATGACGTGCTGCTCCAACCGGCCGAAAGCGATATCCTGCCCAGCCAGGCGAGCACGCGCACCCAGCTGACGCGCGGCATTGCGCTCAATATCCCGGTTATTTCCGCGGCGATGGATACCGTTACCGAAAGTGAAATGGCGATCGTGATGGCGCAGATGGGCGGGATCGGCGTGCTGCACCGCAATCTCACCGTGGACGAACAATGCGCGGCGGTGCGGCGGGTGAAGCGGTTTGAAAGCGGCATGGTGATCAATCCCATCACCATCACACCCGATGCCACGCTCGGCGATGCGCAGGCGCTGATGGATCTGAACCGCATCAGCGGCATCCCAGTAACCGCCGCCGATGGCACTTTGTGCGGCATCCTCACCAATCGCGACGTCCGCTTTGCTGATAATCCTGCGCAGCCGGTGCGCGAACTGATGACGCGCGAGAACCTCGCTACCGTGTCCGAAGGGGTGACGCAGGAACAGGCGCGCCGCATCCTGCACCAGCGCCGGATCGAGAAACTGCTGGTGGTGGACAAGGCCAACCGCTGCGTTGGCCTGATCACGGTCAAGGATATCGAAAAGGCGGTGCTCAATCCCGATGCCACCAAGGACAGCGCCGGCCGCCTGCGCGTGGCGGCGGCCACCACGGTGGGCGACAAGGGCTATGAACGCACCTGCGCGCTGGTGGATGCCGAATGCGATGTGATCATCATCGATACCGCTCACGGGCACAACAAGGCGGTGGCCGAGGCGGTGACGCGGGCCAAGAAACTGTCCAGCCATGTGCAGGTGGTGGCGGGCAATGTCGCCACCGCAGGTGCCACCAAATCGCTGATCGATGCGGGCGCGGATGCGGTGAAAGTGGGCATCGGGCCGGGCAGCATCTGCACCACCCGCATCGTAGCAGGCGTGGGCGTGCCGCAATTGACTGCGATCATGGATGCCGCCAGCGTGGCAGGGGATGTGCCGATCATTGCCGATGGCGGCCTGCGCACCAGTGGCGATGCGGCCAAGGCGCTGGCCGCCGGGGCTTCCACCGTGATGGTCGGCAGCCTGCTGGCGGGGACCGAGGAAGCGCCGGGCGAAACCTTCCTGTATCAGGGCCGGTCCTACAAGGCCTATCGCGGCATGGGCAGCGTGGGGGCAATGGCGCGCGGCAGTGCGGATCGCTATTTCCAGCAGGATATCAAGGACCAGATGAAACTGGTGCCCGAAGGGATCGAAGGGCAGGTGCCTTACAAGGGGCCCGCGCGCGATATCGTCCATCAGCTGGTGGGCGGGGTGAAGGCGGCAATGGGTTATACCGGCAGCGCCACCATTGCCGATCTGCAAAAGCGCGCGCAATTCATCCAGATCACCAATGCGGGGCTTTCCGAAAGCCATGTTCACGATGTGAGCATCACCCGCGAAGCGCCGAACTATCCCACACGGTGACTCCTTCCGCTCGTGTCCAGTCCGCAATCGAGATCCTCGACTCCATCATCGGCGCAGCGCGTCACAAGGGGCAGCCGGCGGATCGGCTGATCGCGCAATGGTTCAAGGACCACCGCTTCGCCGGATCGAAAGACAAGGCCGCGATCCGCGAGCTGATATATGATGCAATCCGCGCCTGCGGGCCGATCCCGTCGCAGGGGCGGGCGGCGATGCTCGGGCTGGCGGAGGAACGGCCCGAACTGAAAGCGTTGTTCGACAGCAGCAGTTATGGGCCGGAAGCCATCGAGGAAGACGAGCTGGTGGCGGCGGGAGGGATTGCTCCCGAATGGCTGGAAGACCGGCTGATCGCATCGGGCATCAGCGAGGGAGAAGCGCAAAGCCTGCTCTCGCGCGCGCCGCTGGACACGCGGATAAACCGTCTGAAGGTGGTTGAAGGTCTCGGGGATTTGCCGGAGCCGGGCGAGCCTTTGCCGCTCCCTCAGGCGCTGAGGTTTCCCGCCGGCACAAGGGTGGAGGAGTGGGACGCATACGCACAAGGCCAGATCGAGGTGCAGGATCTGGGCAGCCAGATTGCCTGCGCTGCGGTGGGCGCGGCTCCGGGTGATTGCGTGATCGATCTGTGCGCGGGCGCGGGCGGCAAGACGCTGGCGCTCGCCGCCGCGATG
>JBGSLI010000463.1:0-5737 GCA_041740775.1 Alteraurantiacibacter sp.
CCGCGCCGTTTTCGTCCCGCAGCCGCATTCTCGATCCGCGCCGCCACGGATTGCTGCGGCCACCCAGCAGCGCCTGCAACACGGTCCACACCGTCGTCACCCCAACGGCAGCGGCGTTGAATGCGCCCAGATCATGGCTGCGCTGGCCCAGCGCGATGGCGCGATTGAACACGCCGGCGCCCATGATGAAGCCGCGCACCTGCGCATCGGGATTGTCGCGCTGGGTAATCACGATCGGCTGGCGGATCACCGCATGGCCCAGCCGCATCGCCGCCAGCGCCTCGTCCAGCTTCCAGCCGACCGGAACGCCCAGATCGCTGGCCAGCGCGTTGGTCTTGCCGTTGGGCAGCAGGATCAGCGTTGGCCAGCTGTCGCCGAAAATCCCCGCGCCGCAGGTCAGCACGTCGCGGACCGTGCCGTCGCCGCCGTCGATGGCGACGCAATCGACCCCGCGTGCGGCGAAATCGGCGAGAATTTCGGGAAGTTCGCTGCGCCTGTTCGGCGCGGTGGCGATCACCCCTTCGGGATCGCGCCCGCCTTCGCCGCCGCCATCATTGCGGTGGCTGCGCGAATTGCGGATCAGCCCCACCACCGGATTGCTGCGCACAGCAGAAAGCGCGTGTTCGTTCGTCGCTTGCGGGGTGGAATCGATTTGCGGCAGGTGCTCGAAAAGATGAATGGTGGAGTGCATTACCTGCTCGCTTTACACACTGGGTCCCGGCAAAGGCTACGCCTTTTGCACAATTGATGCGAAACTGTCATCCACCTGCAACAAGCCACCTGTCCCGTGCCGCATTCGTTTGCGGTGCAAAATCGGTTACCCTGCTTCCTTCCCGGACCGTGCCCGGAAGAGGTCGGGATCGTGGCCGGATCGCGTTGGGCAAGATGGGCCCCAATGCCCAAGTTGCAACCGGCGGACAATCCGTCATAATCACCGCTCTGCGTTTTTCGCGGCGTTATTCGGGCGCCTGTGCCCTTGGGAGTGAACCTATGCTGACCGCCAGACTGCTCGATGCCGCCCGCGCCGAGGAAGGGACGATCATCGCCCTGCGCCGCGCCATCCATGCAGAGCCCGAACTGGGGCTGGAAACCCCCCGAACGCTGGCCAAGGTCAAGGCGGCGCTGGCGGATTTGCCGCTCACCTGGCACGAAGGCCCGTCCTGCACCGGGGCGGTGGCGGTGCTCAGGGGCGCACGGCCGGGGCCGGTGGTATTGCTGCGCGGCGATATGGATGCGCTGCCGATGGACGAGCATACCGGGCTAGATTTCGCTTCCACCATTGCCGGCCGGATGCACGCCTGCGGCCATGATGCGCATACCGCCATGCTGGCAGGTGCTGCGCGCATTCTGGCGGCGCAAGCCGGCGATATGGCCAATGGCCTGGCGGGCGAGGTGCGGTTCATGTTCCAGCCGGGCGAGGAAGGCTTCCACGGCGCGCGTTTTATGCTGGAAGACGGGCTGCTGGGCGGTGCGGCGGATTATCCGCTGCCCGATGCCGCCTTCGCGCTGCATGTCTGGCCCAATGCCCCGCACGGGCGGTTGGAGGCGCGCGCAGGGGCGATGATGGCTTCGGCCGATCAGCTGGAGATCACCGTTATCGGGCGCGGCGGCCACGCATCGCTGCCGCAGGATACGGTCGACCCGGTGCCGGTGGCGGCGGAAATCGTGCTGGCGCTGCAATTGATGATCACCCGCCGCTTTGCCGCCACCGAAGCCAGCGTGCTCACCATCGGCAAAATCGATGCGGGCACCAGCAACAATATCATCCCCGACAGCGCCTATATGCTCGGCACCATGCGCAATCTTTCGCCCGAAAGGCGCGTGGCGATGCAGAAAGAGGTGCGCGAGGTGGCGAAACATATCGCCGCCGCCCATCGCTGCACCGCGCAGGTCACCATCACGCCGGGTTTCCCGCCGACGATCAACGATGCGCGTGCGGTAGATCTGGGGCGGCAGGTGGCGCAGGGGCTGGGCGGAGACGAACCCTGGGCCGATCGCCCCGCGCCGACGATGGGGGCGGAAGATTTCTCCTACGTGCTCGAACGCGTGCCCGGCGCGATGTTCTTCCTCGGCGTGGCGGCGCGCGATGTCGACTGGCGCGGCTGCTGCGGCCTCCATTCCAGCCGCATGGTGGTGGACGAAAGCGTGATGCCCAAGGGCGCCGCCTTCCTCGCCGGATGCGCGGCGCAATTTCTCGAACAAGGCTGGTAGCAAGCTTCGGCGGCGTAAAACCGTTGGTTTCACGGTCCTGCCACCGTTCCGCCACCTGCGCGTAACAATTTCGCCGCGCGCAGGTAACAACCGGCCCCTAGCGGCACCCCGTCTTGTCCAAGCGGAGGTGTCCCCATGTCGAATCGCCAGATTTTTGCGCCGTTCCTTCTCGCCACTACCGCGCTTGTCGCGCATCCCGCGCTGGCGCAGGACGATCCTGCGGCGCAGGCCGACGATAATCAGACCGCCGGGGGATCGGGCAACCTGATCGTCGTCACCGCGCAGAAATTCGAACAGCGCGCGCAGGATGTGCCGATCACCATCACCGCGCTGGGCGGAGACCGGATCAGGGAACTTGGCGTTACCGATCTGGACGAATTGTCCAATTATGTTCCCGGCCTCAACATCCAGGAACAGAGCGCCAACAACCCCGGCATCGTGATCCGCGGGGTCACTTCGGATTCGGGTTCGGCGCAGCAGGGGCCGCGCGTTTCGCTGTATTACAATGGCGTCGATATCTCGCGTTCGCGCGGATCCTATCAGTCGATCTACGATCTGGAACGGGTGGAAGTGATCAAGGGGCCGCAGGCGACCCTGTTCGGCACGGCATCGGCGATCGGTGCGATCAGCCTCGTGTCCGCCCGCCCGCGCCCCGGTTTTTCGGCCGAACTGAGCGGAGGGTACGGCAATTTCGATTCCACCCTGCTGGGCGGCTTCGTCAATGCGGGCAATGATGTGGTGGCAGCCCGGCTGGCGTTCGAATGGAAAAAGCGCGACGGCTATGTCGAAAACCTCGCCCCCTCGCAGGACGAAGAACTTTACGCGCAGAACAATCTGGGCCTGCGCGGATCGCTGCGCTTCACCCCTTCCGATGATCTCGTCATCGATCTGATCGGCACCTTCGATCGCCAGCGCAATGGCGGAACGCCGTTCATTTCGGGCAATTTTCCCACCAGCGCGGGCCCTGCCGATCCGTTCGGCCCGGCCAATCTGGGCGGCTCGCCGCTCTCGCTGGAAGTGCTGGGCAAGGATCAACTCGGCCTCGACCGCGAGGTCTATGATGCGAACCTGACCGCCACCTGGGACTTTGCTGACGAGTGGAGCTTCACCACGGTAAACGGCTATCGCGATTTTGACAGTCTCGAAACCTTCGATGCCGATGGTTCGGCGGCATGGTTTCTCGAATTCGCCGAAATCGCCGAAGGCTGGCAGTTCAGCCACGAAGGCCGCTTCGCCTATGCAGGCAGCAGCTTGCGTGCTTCGGCGGGCTGGAACGTCTTTACCGAAAAGGGACGGCAGAACGTGCCCTTCTCATCCGAAGAGGCGATTTTCCTCGAATGCCTTGGCGGGGGGCAGGTGTTCGGCTTTGGCTGCGTGGCACCCGACGGATCGGTGCCCGCTGCGCTGATTACCCCGACGCTGAGCCAGGGCGCTCTCGACGCGCTGCCGAACCGGTCGGTATTCGAAAACCGGGGGCAGAATGATTCCTGGTCGCTGTTTGCCGATGCCACCTGGCTGGCGAGCGATGCCTTCGAACTGACTGCGGGCCTGCGTTATATCAGCGAGGATCGCAAATCGGGGTTCTTTGCCGAAGTGGAGCAGCCGCGCATCCTCGGCCTGCTGCCGCCTGCGCAACAGGCCGGGCTGTTGCAGTTCTTTCCCTGGCTCACCTCCTCGCTCATTCCCGGCCAGATCGATACCGGCGGGCAAACCTTTACCGCCAGCGAGGATTTCGATGCCCTGTTGCCGCGTTTCAACGCGCTGGTGCGTATCCTGCCCGATGTGAACGTATATGCCACCATCGCCAAGGGCCGCCGATCGCCGGTGGTGCAATTGAACGCGACGCGCGATTCCGCCGGAGATCCGGTCCCCAATCTCCAGATCATTCCGCAGGAAACGGTATGGAATTACGAGGGCGGGATGAAGATCGCCTCGGGCGATGTTTCGGCATCGCTCGGCGTGTTCTATCAGGATTATTCGGGCTTTCAGGTCAGCGTGGTGCAGGATGACGGATCCACCCGGACCGAAAGCGCGGGCAGCGCCAGCAATATCGGGGTCGAGGCGGAACTGGCGCTGCAACTGACCGACTGGCTTTCCATCTTTGCCAATGGTGCGCATATCGATGCCAAGATCGATGGCGACAATGCGCTGGCCCCGGCCTTTTCGGGCGCGCGTTTTCGCCTGCAACCGCGTTTTCAGGCGGCGGCGGGCTTCACCGTGGATGCGCCGCTGGGTAATGGAATGCGGCTGTTCGCCACCCCCAGCGTGACCCACCGCAGCCAATTGTTCTTCGAACTGCCCAACAATCCGCTGATCGCGCAGGGGGCGGTGACGCTGCTGAATGCGCGCGGGGGAATCAGCTTTGCCGATGAACGGTTCGAACTGGCCGCCTTCATCCGCAATGCGACAGACAAGGATCATCTGCTGGATGCGGGCAACACCGGGGGCGCTTTCGGCCTGCCCACCTTCATCCCGGCAGAACCGCGCTTCTACGGCGTGGAATTGACCGCACGCTTGTTCTAGGCATCTGATACCAGACGTTTTCCTCAATCCGCAAAGGACCGGATCGATGCATATTTCTCGGCGTGGGGCGCTGGCCCTGCTGGGTTCTGGCCCGGCGATGGCAGTGCCGGGGTTGGCGAAGGCGCGGCAGGCTCCGCTGGCAATGCGCTTTGCCCACGGCGTTGCCAGCGGCGATCCCACCGCCGATGGCGCGATCATCTGGACCCGTGCCAGCGCGGAGGATGGCTTTGCCGACGATATCGCGCTTGGCTGGCACATATCCGCCAGCGACGATGGCGGGGCGTTGCTGTCGGGCGAAGTCATCGCCCGCGCATCGGCCGATCACACCGCCAAGGTGGATGCGGCGGGGCTGGAGGCCGGGCGCGAATATCATTACTGGTTTACCGCCCCCGATGGCACGCCATCGCCGCGCGGGCGGTTCCGCACTTTGCCCCAAGGGTCGGTGGAAGAAGTGGTGCTGGCGGTTGCCTCGTGCCAGCTTTATCCCGGCGGGCTGTTCAACGCCTGGGCCGATGTGGCGCGGCTGGAACGGCTCGATGCGGTGGTGCATCTGGGCGATTACATCTACGAATATGGTGAGGCCGGTTACGGCGGCGATATCGGGCGCAGGCTGGGCCGCCTGCCCGATCCGCTGCATGAAATCCTTTCGCTGGCCGATTACCGGCGCCGCCATGCGCAGGTGAAATCCGATCCGCAATTGCAGGCCGCGCACGCGCGCGCTGCTTTCATCTGCGTGTGGGACGATCACGAAACCGCCAATGATGCCTGGATCGGCGGGGCGGAGAACCACCAGAGCGACAGCGAAGGCGATTGGGCCGCGCGCAAGGCGGTGGCGATGCAGGCCTATTTCGAATGGATGCCGATCCGCGATCCCGATCCCTTGCGCGCGCGCGAGGCGATTTTCCGTGCTTTCGAATTCGGCGATCTGGCCACGCTGGCAATGGTGGAAACGCGGCTGCTGGCGCGCCACCGGGCGGCCGCGTCCAAGGGCGATGCCCCGCCC
>JBGSLI010000464.1:0-2702 GCA_041740775.1 Alteraurantiacibacter sp.
CCGCTGTTGCGCATGGCAAGCTCGGTTACGCTGCTGGAAGTGGACGACAGCAAGAACCGCGATGCGGATCTGCTACCCGCGCTGGAAGGCGCCCGCTATCTCGATCGCCACGGTGTCGGCTGCGAGATCGTGGCGGTCGAACGCGGCGATGCGAGCATATCGCAGGCGCTGCGCCATGCGGCGCTGGCGCGCGAGGCGAGCGTGCTGGTGATGGGTGCCTATGGCGTGCCGCGCGTGGTGGAGATGCTGCTGGGCGGGGTCACGCGCGACATGCTCACCGATCCGGATATCCCGGTGCTGCTCAGCCATTGAGCGGACGAATGGCTACTCCTTCACGCGCTCCAGCTGGAGATCGTGGAAGTCATAGGAGAAATCGGTCAGTTCGGAAATCGCCTGCATGGTGATGCGCGTTGCCACGCCATCTTCCACCGCGAAATCGACAAAGGCATCGGCTTTGAGCGAGGCATCGGGCCAGAAGGCAGCGAATCGATCACCCGAATGGTGTGTCAGGGGGCCGTCGAGAATTTCGCTGCGGCCCATGTCGATGAACAGCCCGCCATCAGTCATCGCGCTGATCCGGACTTCGCCATACCAAGGATCGCGATAGGTGCCGGTGTAGGCGGAAAGCGGCAGGCTGGGCGGGGCGGGGTTTTCCGGCCGCCCGCCGTCACCGGAAATAAGCGCCGCGCCTTCGGCCTCCGCCTGCGCGAAACTGGCGCCGAGCACAGCGATGATATCGCGTTCCTCATCCGCCACCAGCGCGTTCGCCACATGGTAGGTGAAGGTTGAGGCGGCGGAGCGGTAATCGTTGGAGGAGGCGAACACCGCGATCTCGTGCTCGGGCAGCAGCACCAGATTGCTCACCACACCAGGGGCACCGCCTGAATGGCGCAGCATCAGCGTGCCTTCGTAATCCTGCACGAACCAGCCGAGCGAATAGAGCGCCAGATGGCTCGATCCGGCATCGCGGTGCAGTGCGGGCACATCGACCGGCGTAACCCCGGTCAAGACTTCCTCCACCTGCGCTTCGCTCAATATCCTCGTGCCGTCTGGTGTAACCCCGCGATCGAACCAGAACCTTGCCCAGGTCATCATATCGTCCGCGGTGCAATAAAGCCCGCCGGCCGCAGACCATGTTTGCGAAAATGCCAGCCGCTCGTCAATCGGGACGCCGGCATCAGCCCCGGCGGCGCGCTCGTGCCCGGTAACCACGGGCGTTCCCGGCGCGATCCTGTCCTGCTGCGCGGCGCATCCATCGAGGCCCACCGGCTGGAGAATTTCGCTGGTAACGAATGTGGCCCAGTCCTCCCCCGACACCCGCTCGACAATCTCGCCCGCCACCACATAAAGGAGGTTGTCGTAGGCGTAGCCGTCGCGAAAGCCGGTGGTCGGGCGCAGGTGCGGCAGGGCGGCGATCACATCGTCGGGAGTCGCATCGCCGTCGGGCCAGATCAGCAGATCGCCCGCGCCCAGCGGCAGGCCGGAGCGGTGGGTGATCGCATCGCGCACGGTAAAGCGTTCGCTTACCCACGGATCATACATCGCGAATTCGGGAATGTAGCTGCGCACCGGCGCGTCCCAATCCACCTGCCCGCGATCCACCAGAATTGCCAGCGCGGTGGTAGTGAAGGCCTTGGTGATGCTGGCGATGGGGAAGCGCATGTCGGTGGTGACGGGGCGATCACTGCCTTCCTCTGCCAGCCCGTAGGCCCCCACATGCACCACTTCGCCATCGACCATTACCGAAACGACCATGCCGGTGGAATCATAGGCGGCCATCGTCCGGCGAGCCTCGGCATCGTAATCGATTGCCGGTGCGGGCCTTGGCACCGCAGGGGTTGCCTCCACCTGCGCGGGAGCATGCGCGCAGGCCGAAAGGCTTGCCGCCAGACCAATCGCCACGCCGAATTTCCGCATCATTGCCCCAGTCCCCCTAAAGATGCCGCAACATGCCTTCCTGCGTCACGCTGGCCACCAACCGCCCGTCGCGGGCGAAGATCTGCCCGCGTCCGAAGCCGCGCGCATTGCCCGACCACGGGCTGTCGGTGGCGTAGAGCAACCAGTCGTCCACCGCGAAATCATCGTGGAACCACATCGCATGGTCGAGGCTGGCCGCCTTCACCTTGTTCGCCACCGAACTGACCGGCTGGAGCGCGGTGCCCAGCAGCTGGAAATCGGAAATATAGGCGAGCACCGCGCGGTGCAGCGCGCGATCGGCGGGCAATGGTGCCACGGTGCGGAACCACAGGTTCGATACCGGCGGGCGGATTTCCCTTTGCAACCAGTCGCGCGGTTCTACCGAACGGAAATCGACCGGCTGCGGGCGCATGATCATGGATTTGAGCGCGCCGTCGGGCAGGTGCCGGGCAAGCTTGCGCGCGGATATCACATCGGGCTCCAGATCTTCGGGCTGGGGCACATCGGGCATCGGCAAATGCTGGTGGCCTGGCCCTTCGGCGGGAAGCTGGAAACTGGCGACAAGGTTGAGGATCGGCTTGCCGTCCTGGCTCGCCACCACCCGGCGATTGGAAAAGCTGCGCCCGTCAAGATCGCGCTTCACCCGGTATTCTATCGGCAGTTCGTCGCTGCCGGGGCGCAGGAAATAAGCGTGCAGCGAATGCACCTCGCGTTCGGGGTCCACCGTGCGGCTGGCCGCACCCAATGCCTGCGCGATCGCCTGCCCGCCGAACACCCGGCCGGTG
>JBGSLI010000465.1:0-2025 GCA_041740775.1 Alteraurantiacibacter sp.
CAACCCCCACACCCACGCAGCGAGCGGGGGCAGGCCGGCTGGGCGAGAATTTTCTCGAAGGTACGAGCAATGCCGATGGCAACAGCGGATCGCCCGCGGCCACTTTCGGGACAGCCGAACGCGCGGCGCTCAACAGCGCGGTTACAAGGCAATTGCGCCCGCACTGGAGCGCGCCCTCGGGCGTCGATGTCGAACAATTGGTGACAGTGATTTCGTGGGAGCTGAACGAAGACGGATCGCTGCGCGGCAGGCCGGAAGTGGTCAGCCAGACAGGCATTACCGATTCCAATCGCCCGCAGGCCGGGCTACACGCCGAACGTGCGATCCGCGCGGTGCAATTGGCCGCGCCCTTCAACCTGCCGCCGCAGTTTTACAGCCGCTGGCGGCGGCTCCAATGGACTTTCGACCGGAGACTATGACCATGAATACCCGGCTCTTGCTGACCGCATTCGCTTTTGTGATCTGCGCCTCGGCCATGCCTGCATCGGCGCAGGATAGCGCTCTCGATCCGGCAGGAATCGGCGCGCAAGATGCGGCGCAGGAAGACGATGGCCCGCTGACCGGCACCGTTACCGATGATTCGGCGTGGCAGGATCTGGGCATCGCCATCGCCGGTTTTGCCACCAACGCCGATGTTGCCACCCCCGCCAATGCAAGCGGCACCGGCGCGCTGGGGCTGGAACTGGCGCGGATCGTCTACAATGATCTGCGCTTCAACGGTCTGTTCCGTCCGGTCGGCCCCGATGCACTGCCGCGCCCCAGCTATCCGCAGATCACCGCGCCCGCCTGGGGCACCTGGCGCGGGCGCTCGGCCGAAATGCTCGTCCACGGTTTCGTGCGCGCCAATGATGACGGGCGGCTGACGGTGGGCTGCTATCTTTACGATGTCGCGCTGCAAAGCGAGCTGGTGCGAGAAGGCTGGGTGGTGCAGCCCAACGACTGGCGCCGCGCCGCGCACCGCTGCGCCGATCTGGTCTATTCGCGGCTGTCGGGCGAAAGCCCCTTTTTCGACAGCCGGATCGCCTATATCGCCGAGACCGGGCCGAAGGATAACCGGGTCAAGCGGCTGGCGATCATGGATAGCGACGGGGCAAACCACCGCTTCATCACCAATGGCCAGTCCACCGCGCTGACCCCGCGCTATTCGCCCGATTATTCGCGTATTGCCTATCTGTCCTATGTCGATGGCAATCCGCGCATCTATGTCTATCACATCGACAGCGGACGGCAGACTTTGGTGACGCAGAGCAGCAATCCCACCTTCGCCCCGCGCTGGAGCCCGGACGGGCAGTGGATCCTGTATTCGATGGCGGTGGCGGGCAATACCGATATCTATCGCGTTTCGGCCGAAGGCGGCGGCACTCCGCTGCGGCTGACGAACAGCCCGGCGATCGAGGTGGGCGGTTCCTATTCGCCCGACGGCGGCCAGATCGTGTTCGAAAGCGATCAGTCGGGCGCGCAGCAATGCTATGTGATGAACGCCGATGGCAGCGGCCAGCGCCGGATCAGCTTTTTCGGCGGCCGCTGCGCCAGCCCCGAATGGAGCCCGCGCGGTGACCAGATCGCCTTCACCCATATCGTCGGCGATTTCCACATCGCGGTGATGAGCCCCAATGGGCGCAATCTGCGCAGCCTGACCAATGGCTGGCAGGACGAAGGCCCAAGCTGGGCCCCCAACGGCCGCATCATCCAGTTCTTCCGGACCGAGCGCAATTCGGGCGATACATCGATCTGGCAGGTTGACCTGACCGGCGAGAACGAACGTCGCCTGCGCACGCCGGTTGGCGCGTCAGACCCGGCATGGGGGCCGGTGCTGCCGTAATTCTGTTGTTTCCCCCGCCAGTAACGCATACAAGTTTTCCCGTTGAGCGGGATGCAGGAGAGCCAGACCATGAAGCGTATTTTGATTGCCCTGACCGTTTCGAGCGCACTGGCGCTTGGCGCATGCAAGAAGGAGCCGCCGGAAACCACCCCGCCGCCTCCGCCCGACATCGTCGCGCCGACGCCCACGCCGACCCCGCCGCC
>JBGSLI010000466.1:0-2640 GCA_041740775.1 Alteraurantiacibacter sp.
TGCGCCATGGCGTTGATCTGCTTGGCCAGTTCCTTGGCCGAAAACCGCGCCTGACGGATCGCCCGCGCGCCGCCCGCCTTCACCATTTCGCGCGTGTTGGCGGCCTGGTGATCGTCTGTGGCGATGGGCAGCGGGACAAGGATCGCGGGGCGGCCCACTGCGGTCAGTTCGGCGATGGTGGAAGCGCCCGCGCGGCCGATGAACAGATGCGCATCGGCCAGTGTGGCGGCCATATCCTCGAAATAGGTGGCAAGATCGGCGGGAATATCATGACTGGCATAGCGTGCGCGCACCGCCTCCATATCTTCCGGCCGGCATTGCTGCGTCACCTGCAAGCGGCTGCGCAGCGCGGTGGACAGCATCGACAACCCATCGGGCACCACTTCGGACAGCACCCTTGCGCCCTGGCTGCCGCCCGTCACCAGCACGCGGAACAATCCGTCTTCGGTAAAGGCGGGAAAGGGTTCCTCGCGCAGCGCCAGCACCTGCGGGCGCACCGGATTGCCGACGAGGTGGGTTTTTTCGAGATGGGCGGGCTTCAGCCGCGCGACTTCGGGATAGGCGGTGGCGATGGCATCCACCCGGCGCGCGAGCAGGCGATTGACCCGGCCCAGCACCGCGTTCTGCTCGTGGATCACGGTGGGGATGCCCAGCGATCTTGCCGCCAGCAGCGCAGGCAGCGCAGGATATCCGCCAAAGCCGACCACGGCCGATGGCTGGAACGCCTCATACAGTCGTCGGGCCATGCTGCGACCCTTGATCACGGCGGCAATACCGGCGGGCCAGCGCAGCGGGTTCTTGCCGAAGCGACCGGCGGGAAGCACATGCGCGGTAAGGAAATCGGGCTTGCCGGGGATCGCCGCGCCGCGATCATCGGTGATCAGCGCCACGTGGTGCCCGCGAAGCTCCAGTTCCTGCGCAAGCGCGAAGGCGGGGGTCAGATGCCCCCCGGTACCCCCGGCGGCCAGCACGAAATGGCGCGTTGATGCGGTCATAGCGATTCTTCCTTCTCGAACGAAGCCCGGATGTCGAACGGCTCGCGATCGAGATAGGGGTTGCGCCGCGTAACCGCCAGCAGCAGCCCCACGGTAAGGCAGATCGCTAGCGTGGATGATCCGCCGTAACTCACCAGCGGCAGCGTCATCCCCTTGCTGGGAAACAGTTGCAGATTGACCAGGATGTTGATGAACGCCTGCCCGCCGAGCAGCGCGGTCAGCCCGCTGGCGGCAAGGATGATGAACAGCCGGTCTTCCTCCACCATGCGGATCAGCACCCGCAACACGATGGCCAGATACAGCAGCACCACGGCGGCGCAGACCAGCAGGCCCAATTCCTCGCCGATGACGGAAAAGATGTAATCGGTGTGCGCTTCGGGAAGGCGCATCTTGTGCTGGCCCAGCCAGAAACCGCTGCCCGTCCAGCCGCCTCCCTGCAGCGTACGCCCGGCCAGATCGACGTGATCGTAGGCGGTCGGCCCGCCGAGGAAATCGTCGATCCGGTTGCGGGCGTTGTCATAGAACAGATAGGCCGCCAGCATTCCGGCAAAGCCCAGGCCCGTCAGCACCCCGATGCGCTGCAAGGGCAGGCCCGCCAGCAGCACCATCACAAACCATGCGCCCATGAACAGGATCGCCCCTCCCAGATCGGGCTGCGCCATCATCAGCACCACGATCAGCCCCACCAGCGCGGCGGAAACGCCGATCACGGGCAGGCGCGGATCGCGCAGCTTCCACGAAAGGATCCAGGCCATGCTCATGGCAAAGGCCGGCTTCATGAATTCGCTGGGTTGCAGCGACAGGCCCAGGTTCAGCCAGCGCCGCGCGCCGTTCACTTCGCTGCCGACGAAGGGAACCAGCACCATCGCCACCAGCATCGCACCCGCCAGCATCACGCTGCCCCGGCGCAGCAGTGTAACCGGCAGCAGCGAGGTGCCGATAAGCACGCCAAGGCCAAGCAATTGCAGGCGGATGTGCGACCAGAAGAAATAGAGATCGGGCAGAGTGGTGCCGGTGGTGGAAAGGCGGCGCGCGCTGGCAGGCGATGCGGCGGCCACCGCCAGCGTGCCGACCAGCATCAGCAGCAGCACGAACAGCAGCAGCCAGCGATCGACCTCGCGCCACCAGATGCGCAATTCGCGCTTCCAGTCGCGGCGGATGCGCGGGCCGCGCGGCGATCCGTCGCTCTCGCCCGATTGCGGGATATAAATGCCCCCGGTGCTCATGCAGGCGCGCCCTCCCCGTCCCTTGCGGCCAGCCCGCAGGTGGCGCGATCGCCGCCGCAGGCCAGTTCCGCCACCAGTTCCTTGAACGTCTCGCCGCGCACTTCGTAATCGCGGAACTGATCGAAACTGGCGCAGGCCGGGCTGAGCATCACCACATCGCCTTCGGTCGCATTGTCCACCGCGCGGCGCACCGCTTCGGGCAGCAGTTCGCAACGTTCGACCTGCATGTGCGGTTCGAGCATGTCGGCAAACATCGGTCCGGCCTCGCCGATGGTATAAGCGCGCGCGACATTGCCATAATGCGGGGCGCAATCGTCGAGATTGTCCTCCTTGGGCAAGCCGCCGCAAATCCAGTGCAGCCGCTTTCTGCCGTCCGCACCGGGAGGCCAGGCGGCCAGCGCGGGGGCGGTGGAGGCGGG
>JBGSLI010000467.1:0-3140 GCA_041740775.1 Alteraurantiacibacter sp.
GCCCCTTGCGGCGGCCCAGCATGCCCAGCACGCGCGCAGCCTGCGCGAAAGTGGCACGTTTCAGAAAGGCAAGCTGGGAAAGTGCCATCGGATCAGACCAGCGGCCTGTCGCCCAGACGTGCGGGCCAGGTCTTCCACACCCCGCTTTCGCGTTGCAGGCGGGCGGTCAGCCGGACGAAGCTGTTGAGCGAGCAGGAGCCTGCCAGGAACCGTTCGATCACCGCGCACAGCATGTAACTGCCGCTGCCCGACATGCGCTCGTCATCGATTTCCAGCGTCACGTCCAGCCCGGCGCAGATCACGCTGTGCCCTTTCAGCCGCATCCGCGCCACCCCCGGTTCGCTGCGCACCGCCTTCAGCCGATCGCGCAGATAGGATGTTTCGGTGGTATCGCCCAGATCATACAGCGCCAGCACCTCGCGCAGCGCGCTGGTGCCCTCGCCGCCGCCCACAAGGCTGAGATAGTTGAGCGACAATTGCCCCACAAGCCGCCAGTGTGCCGCACCGCGGCGGTGCGCCCGGCGGGTAGGCGTGGGCTTGCTCAGTGCGGTTACCTTGCCCAGCCCCTGCACCGTTCCCGAAATCGACAGATGCGGTCGCCCGCCGCCGAACGGCAACCGCGCGGGCAGTTCGCGGTTGATCGCCAGCACCCTGGTGTTGACGATGGTGGTATCGTCGCGCAGCAGATCCCCGCCCAGATCGGCGATGGTGATGAAGACATCGTCCCCGCCGCCTTTGGAAAAGCTCGAACGGCGAGAAATCGTGTGGAACTGCCGCCCCGCGCGCGGACTGCCGCGATCGACCGAATAGAGCGAGGGCACCGGCACCTTCTCGCCATCGGCGCGCTGCAATTCGACCCCGGTGACCGCATAGACCTCGATCGCATCTTCGCGCCTGGTATTGGGGATGATCCGGTATTCGATCGCCGAATGATCGAGCAGGATCGGTTCGGCCTGCATTTCCCACAGATTGATCGCGGGCGCGGCGAACAGATAGAAATCATCGGCGCGCACAACCCGTTCGAGTTCGGAGGAAAGCCGGTCGAAAAAGAAATATATGTCCAGCGTATCGCCCGCCAGCGTCAGCGTGCGCGCTTCCAGCCCCGATACTTCGAAGAACATTTCCTTCTGCGGATAGGCGAAATGTTCCTGCAACAGGCCATAGGACAGCCGCGAATGCGATTGCTGCGGCAGCAGCAGCGCCTTTTCGTCCAGCCCGCCCATCCGCAGCGCCTCGGCCCCGATGGCAACCGCATCGCCATCCCCCACTCCGGCTGCGGCGGTAATGCCGGTAAGGCTGGTGCCGAATTGTTCGAGCAGGATATGCGCCCGGCGTGGATTGCCCTTGATGTAGAAGCGCAGCGTGGAGATATCGAGCTGGTCGATGCTGATTTCGGGCTTCGCGGTTTTCAGCCGCAGGTGCAGCATTCCCTTGGCATTGGCCGGGCTGCCCGCTGGCACATCGAATGGCGGCCCCGTCATCGATGCGCTTTCGATCTTCAGCGGCATCATCCGCACATCGCGGCACAAACGGTAACGGCACGGCTCGCCGTCGATCTCCTCGGTCAGGATTTCGGTTCCGGCGGGCACCGTCACCGGTTGCGCCAGATCTTCGGCGGGCTGCAATTGCACCACCATGACCGAGGGCAGCGGCTGGATCAGGTGCGGATAGAGCGTGTGCAGGATGGCATCGGAAAGTTCGGGATACTCATCGTCGATCTTGTGCCGCAGCCTTGCGTTGAGAAACGCCACGGATTCGATCAGCCTGCCCACATGCGGGTCTTCGATCGCTTCCCTGGTCAGCCGAAGCCGCGAGGCGATCTTGGGATGCGCATCGGCAAAGGCGCCCGCGTTGCTGGACAGATAGGCCAGTTCGCGCTGGTAATATTCGATCAGGTCATCGATCATCGGGTCACCCGTTCAAATCCAGCTCTATGGTCTTGTCGCTGGGGCGGACATTGGCGTTATAGACCACGATTTCATCGTCCCGGCTGATCGAAAGCACCGCCATGATGCGGAAGGTGATGCCCTTTGCGCCGGGCGAATCATCGGCCTGCACGCTGACATCGTGCAGCCGCGGTTCGTGGCGGCGGATGGTATCGGCAACCACGCGCCGCAGCCGGTCACGCACCGCATCGGAGGAAAAATCCTCGGTCGCCATATCGGCCAGGCCATAGCCGACGATATTGTCCGCCATCGCCCCGTGCCTGCCGTGCGAAACGAAGATCGGCTGGGTGGTGTTGAGCAGATGTTCCAGATCGCGCAGCAGTCGGACCTTGTATTCGGCCAGCGCCACGGCTTCGTCCACGGCGGCTTCCACCACCTGTTCGGGCTCCAGATCTATCAGCCGGTCAAGCAGGCTTTGGGTGATCATCAATTGCCCTTTCCGCCTACCACCGTGGTCAGCCGGAATTCGCTGGTCAGCTGATCGAGCTGGTAATGCGGGCGCAGGGCGATTTCGCATTCATAGCTGCCAACCTTGCCCGGATTTTCGCGCACGCTCACCCGCGCTTCGCGCAGCGGATATTGCACCCGCTGCTGGGGAGAGGGATCATCGTCGCCGGTGGTGTATTTGTGCAGCCAGCGTTGCAGCAGCGTTTCGCACTGCGCGGCATCCTTGTAACTGCCCACCCAATCGCGCGCCATCACCTTGACGTAATGGGCAAAGCGGGAGACGCAGAGGATATAGTTCACCATCGAACTCATCTTGGCGTTCATCTGCGCGGCTTCTCCGCCGGCTTCGGACGGCAAATGCATGCTGGGCAGGTTCATGAAGGCGGCGATGCCGGTGTGCTGCATCTGCCTGAGCGCGATGATGCCGACATTGTTAAGCGCCATTTCCTGCGCTTCGGATACCGCGTTCTCTGCCGCAAAGCGGGCCACCACGCCGGGCCGGTCGGCAGGAAGGAAATGGCGCACCGGGCCATCCACCGTGCCGCCTTCTCCCGGCGGAACGATCCCGCGGATGGCGGCAGGCCAGCGGAAATTGGCCATCGCCCGCATGGTGACATAGCCCAGCGCGAAGGAACCGTTGAGCCAGCACATTTCATCGGGGTTGGCGATGCGTTCGTTCCAGCTGAAGCCGAGCCGGGGAAAATCGCGCCCGCGCCACGGTTCGCGCGCCAGCAGCCGCGGCATCAC
>JBGSLI010000468.1:0-5400 GCA_041740775.1 Alteraurantiacibacter sp.
CGCGCGGCCATCGTGGTTTCCGGACGCCCGCGCGCCGCCGTGATCAACCAGCGGATGGCGAGGGCCTGGGCGCGTTCGGGACGCACTTCCACCGGTACCTGGTACGTCGCACCGCCAACGCGGCGGCTGCGCACTTCGACCTGCGGCTTCACATTGTTCAGCGCATCGTGGAACAGCGCGATCGGATCGGCCTTGGCCTTGGCCTCCACCGAATCGAGCGCGGTATAGACGATGCCCTCGGCAACGGCTTTCTTGCCGTCCAGCATGAGGTTGTTCATGAACTTCGACAGCACCTGATCTCCAAACTTGGGATCGGGCAGGATTTCCCGCTTTTCGGGACGACGACGACGTGACATGGCACGAATTCCTTATCTTGGCACCGGCCTGCGGCAACGGTGCGAGACCCCCGCCTGCGCGAGGGATCAGCAAACCTTATTTCGGGCGCTTGGCGCCGTATTTCGAACGGCTCTGCCGGCGATCCTTCACGCCCTGCGTGTCGAGCACGCCGCGCAGCACATGATAGCGCACGCCGGGAAGATCGCGCACACGGCCGCCGCGGATCAGCACCACGGAGTGTTCCTGCAGATTGTGGCCTTCGCCGGGGATATAGGCGATCACTTCGCGCTGGTTGGTCAGGCGCACCTTGGCCACCTTGCGCAGCGCCGAGTTCGGCTTCTTCGGGGTCGTCGTATAGACGCGCGTGCAAACGCCGCGCTTCTGCGGGTTGGCTTCCATCGCAGGCACTTTGGACTTGGCCTTGACGGGCTTGCGCGGGCTACGCACCAGCTGGTTGATAGTCGGCATTCAGTTCTCGCTTCACCTTGCTTTCTGGAACAGCGACATTGCCGCCCCAGCGCGCCCCATCTGGAACGCAAAACCTCTTTTCCGCCTTTGCCGGAAAAAGCGCGGCGCGCACGCCGCAACTCCAGCGAGGCGCAAAAAGGCCTCTTGGCGCTACCTGTATCATGGTGGAGGAAAAGGACGCGCGCGCCGCGATTGCTCCTGTTGGAAGCTGCCGCAAGACCGCGCGAGCCTGAAACTCTCCACCCGGACGCATTCGAGCACCGGGTTACTTTGACGGCTGCCCCAGAAACATTCGGCCCCTCAAATTATCAGGGGGCCGCAGGACACAACCGGCAATGTTCAGCTCTATCTGGCCGGATCAGGCAGCAAGGCCATCTTCCGGATGGAGGCGCCCTTAGCCGCCGAAGGAACGACGGTCAAGCGCCTATGCCGGAAGCCATCGCGGGTTGCGCTCCCAGCAGAACGTGAAAGGCCGGCCACTTTCGCGGTGACCGGCCTTTCCTTTGCGCCATGCGATCCGGTGCGGAAGATCACACTTCCGCAATCCCGCCGCTAGAAGCTGATCCGCGCCCCTAGCTTGAAGATGCGGCCCAGCGTGAAGCCGCTGAAGTTGAGGTTGCGTTGCTGGCGGAACACCGGCGGATCGGTATCAAACACATTATCCACGTTCAGCGTCAGCATCAGCCCCCGGCCGATGCCCAGGCTGTCGCCGAATTCATAGCCGAGGAACAGATCGGCCACGGTGAAGCTTTCCACCCTGGTCTGGTTCACCGCAATATTGGTGTTGAAACCATTGGTGTGGTTGACCGTAACCCGGCTGCTGAAGCCGCCGCTGGAAAGCCCCGCATGGGCCTGAACATTCAGATCGGGCGTATCGAACTCAAGCTGATTGACGGTATTGCCGTTCTCGGTGATCTTGAAGCTCAGCGAGTGGTTGCCGTTGACGCCCAGGCTGAGATCGCCAAATCCGATATCGGTGACGTAATTGGCCGAAAAATCGATGCCCTTCAGACGTGCCTCGCTGACATTTGCCACCCGCCGGTCGATAATCACCCCGACATCGGCGGCATCGATATCGCTGAACTGTTCCACCCCGTTGGTGGTCGTCGCCAGGAAGGCATCGAATTGGGCCTGCGTCGGATTGAAGATGAACTTGTCGGGGTTCAGCAACACCACCGATGCCAGCTGCGGATTGACCGCGCCGAGCAGATCGGTGAAATCGATATCGTAATAATTCACACCGAACACCAGATTGCTCACCGGTTCGAATTCGGCACCGACAGACCAGGTATCGGCAGACTGCGGCCGCAGCCCCCCGCCCGAACCTTCCACCAGCAAAACGTCATCGTTCGGGCCGGTCAGTTCATCGTTGGGATCGGGCACGCCGGCGGCGGCATTGGCGATGAAGCGGGCGTTGGCGGTGCGCACCGCATCGAGCGCGGTGGGGGCGTTGAATGATTCGCCCCAATGGCCGAAGATGCGCAGCCCCTCGATCGGGGTGACGCTGAGGCCGACATTGGGATTGAAGGTGCTGCCGAAATCGCTGTAATCGTCAAACCGGGCCGAAAGCGACACATCCACGATCGAGAACAGCGGGATCGACAATTCGCCAAAGGCCGAAACCACATCGCGGCCAAAACGGCGGAAGGGGATGGCATCAAGCCCGCCAATCTCTACCGAATCGGAACGGAAGGCCACGCTGTCGTGGTTGTATTCTACCCCCATCGCCATGCGCACGGCATCATCGCCCAGATTGAACATAGCGCCATCGGCCACGGCGCGGAACAGCACCAGTTCCTGATTGGTTTCGCCCGCGACTTCGAAATCGAGGATCTGGCTGACCACCGCAGGGCTGGCCCCGGCCACATCGAGCGGATCGAAATCACCCGCAGCCACGGCATCGAGCAGGAGCGCGCGATTGCTGGAGGGCAGCGTCCGCTGGTTTTCGGACCGGCCCAGATGCGCGGTGGTGCGCACCTGCCAATCATTATCGAGTTCGAAGGTGATTTCGGGCGTGATGCCATAGACCCGCAGATCGAGTTCCTGCTTGCGATCGACAAAGGCCGAATTGGCGCCGTAGGAAAAGCCGACCGCCGCCGTATCGAAAGTATCGCCGAACACTCCGGGAATACCCAGCACATTGGGACTGGGTTCGGAAATGGTGTCGCCCAGCGGGAAGCTGGAGAAACGGACCGAGGAATCGCCGAAATTGGCCTTCACATCCAGCGTGATGCGATCGGTGAGTTCGTGACTGAGGCCTGCCAGCACGCTGTGGCGTTCGAGATCGGGCAGCAGCGAACTTTCCGCGTCGATATCGCAAGGGGTGCCCACCGGGGTAAATCGGACACCGATCCCTGCGGCAAGCGGATTATTGGTCCAGCCAGCTCCGAAATTCGCCCAAGTTGTAATTTCGCCCACCGGATCGAGGCATTGTGTGCCCGACGGGCTAAGCACCGTGCCATCGGCGTTCCACTGCCCGCGCGCGGCGTAATCGCGGTCCTTGTTCAGCAGTTCATCGCGCTGGAAGGTGGCGTAGGAAACAAAGGCCGATCCGCCCGACCATGTGGTGCCCGCAGTGATGCCCGCGCGCCAGGCGTCGTAATCATCGCCCACCTCATATCCGCCGGTCGCCTCTATGCCATCAAAGCTGCGGCGGGTGACGAAGTTGATCACCCCGCCCACCGCATCCGCGCCATAAAGCGAGGAACCGCCGTCGGTGACAACTTCCACCCGCTCGATCGCGCCGGGAGAGATGAAATCGGGATCGAAGGAGGCCTGGTCCACCCCCATCGGGGTCATCCGGTGGCCATCCACCAGGATCAGCGTGGTGGCGCCCGTTGCCGATGTGACACCGGGCAGGCCACGAAGATTGGGGCGCGAAACCTGCAACCGGTCCGCCGCGCGTGGATCACCGTCAAAACGGTTGTTGAAACCCGCGTTCTGGGGGATTTCGTTGAGCAGTTCATTGGTGGTCGAAGCGCCGCTCTGGCGGATGTCCTCCACCCCCAGATCGATCGCCAGCGATCCGATCGCCTCGACCCCGCGGATCAGCGTGCCGGTGACGACGATATTGCCGTGCTCGGCTTCCTCCTCGCTCTCTTCGGCGGATTGGTCCTGCGCCCAGACCGGCGATGCCACGGCGAGCGCCGCCAGCCCGGTAGCAACGTAAAGCGCAGCCTTTTTCGATCTCAGATTCATTCTACCCTCCCAAATGGCGCCCCTCTTTTGCTGTGGGGAAACGCTCACAAATCCATGAAGCCCAGCGGGCCGACGGATGGTGCCTTATCAATTCCGATCCCGCGCCAACAGGGGCCGCGCCCGCCGAGGCAATACTATCGCGGGGGCGATAGAGCGCGGCAGGGCGGGCATCATGTCCCGGCATATCCTTGGCTTATACAGGTCCCTCTATTTGAACCTGCTTGGGTCGTCGGAATTGCCGCGCGCCTTGGCACTTGCTTAACGCCTGCATGATGTTAGCGTTGCACATCAGGAATGCTCCCGGAACAGGATAGGCCGAAATGTCGCTGACATTCGCAGGAAAGAATGCCCTGATTATCGGAGGCGGGCAGAATATCGGACGCCGCATTGCGCAGGAATGGACCCGGCGCGGCGCGCGCGTGGCGGTGGCCGATATTGCGCTCGAAGGCGCGGAGGAAACCGCCGCACTGCTGCGCAAGATGGGGGGCACCGGTGTGGCCCTGCAATGCGACGTGCGCAGCGATGCCTCCGTCTTGCAGACCATCGACGCCGCCGAAGCGCGGCTCGGCCCGCTCGATATCCTGATGAACAATGCCGGCATCCTTTCGGGCGGCAATCCGGAGGATCTTCCGCTCGCGGAATGGCAGCGGATGTTCGATGTGAACCTGTTCGGCATGGTGCGCGCCAACAATATTATCGTGCCCCGGATGCTGGAACGCGGCTGCGGCCACATCGTCAACACGGCGAGCTTTGCCGGACTTTATCCCTTCGCCGCCAGCCGCATCCATTATGCCGCATCGAAAGCGGCGATTGTCTCGATGTCGGAAAACCTGGCGCTGCACCTGATGCGCTTCGGGATCCGGGTCAGCTGCCTGTGTCCGGGCCCGGTGATGACCACTTCGGCGCAGAACATGCGGCAATTTTCCGCCGACTGTCCGATGCGCGCGCCGGGCAGCCATCTGCTGGTGAAATCGCAGCAGGAAACCGCCGTCATCCTGTCCGACGCGATGGAAGCGGGCAGGATCATGATCCCGACGCACGAGGAAGTGTGGACTTCCCTGCGCGATCTTGCCGCCGGTCCCGATGCCTTCATCGCCGCCCGCCACGCCGAATTTCTGGCCGGGGATCTGGGCAGGCCGGGGATCACGCAGGAGGTGATCGATTCGCTCGATGACTGATCGACCCGGCCTCACCGTGCTCGACAAGGGCGTGGCGCAATTGCGGGAGATCGCCATCGCCAGTCCCGCCGGAGACTTCATCGGCAGCGAGGACGATCTGCTCAAGACGCTCGGCCTTTCGCGCAGCACCTTGCGGCAGGCCGCCCGCCTGCTCGAACGCGAAGGGCTTGTGCGGGTGCGGCGGGGGATCAGGGGCGGCTATTTCAGCGCCCGCCCCGAT
>JBGSLI010000469.1:0-8247 GCA_041740775.1 Alteraurantiacibacter sp.
GGGCGGCACAATCTGTCGAACGCACTCGCCGCCATTGCCGCCGCCAATGCCGCCGGGGTGCCGGTGGGCGATGCGGTGGCGGCGCTGGCGCAGTTCAAGGGGCTTGCCCGCCGTTTCGATGTCCTCGGCACTTCGGCCAGCGGGGTGAGCGTGATCGACGATTTCGGCCACACTCCGGAAATAGCCCGAGCCACGCTGCGAACGCTCAAAAGCCATCCCGGCCGGGTGATCGCCTTCTTCCAGCCGCACGGCTACGGCCCGCTGCGGCAGATGGGCGCCCAACTGGCAGAGACATTCGCGCAGGAACTCGGCCCCGAAGACCTCGCGATCCTGTGCGATCCGGTGTATTTCGGCGGCACGGTGGACCGCAGCGAGGGCAGCGAGCGGATCGTCGATCTTATCACCAAGGCCGGCGGTCAGAACGGGCCCAGGGCGCTGCACATCGCCACGCGCGAGGGCTGCGGCGATTTCATCGTCGAAAACGCGCACGCCGGAGACCGCGTGGTGGTGATGGGCGCGCGCGACGATACACTGACCAGCTTTGCCGAAAGCCTTTTGCAACGATTATAGCGCTAAGGTGCCGCTTCACCGCGAAGGATGGGGAGCAGCAGGCCAGATGCAGAAGAATTACCGCGCGGGCGGTATCGGCATGTTCGATGCCCTGCCCGGCACCTATCTCGTTTCCGCCTATTTTGACGATAACCAGGTGGATATCGTCACCTGCAACGTGCTCGGCTGGCAGGTAGGCAATGACCGGCGGCTGACCCCGCTGACGCTGGACGTGCGCGCGGCGGACGATGACGTGTGGTTCGTGGCGCATCCCGATGGCCGGGTGGAAAGTTCCGACGGGCGCAGCTGGCCGACGAAGGACGCATGGATCGCGCAGCAGCGACGGAATTTGCGCGCAGCGGCCTAGGCGAAATCCCCCCGCCTCGTCTTTGCGACGAGCCGAAGGCGACGTGGCAATCCAGCGCGTGACCTTTCCTCTGCAAGCGAACCAAGGAGATGGATTGCTTCGCCTGCGGCTCGCAATGACGAAGGCTGTTTCTTGCCAGCCATCAATGCGCCGCCTCCTCCGTATGCCCCAGCCCCAGCACCTTGTGCAGCACGAACACGATCAGCGCCCCCAGCATCAGGCCAAGCGCGGCGGAAAGCACCGCGAAGGCCAGCCAGCCCAGCACGCCCCCCAGCGCGCCCGATGACGCCTCGACCAGATGCCGGGCCTGCTCGATATGCTCTTCGGGATAGTAGAAACCGATCTCGTGGAGGCCGTGGATGATTATTCCGCCGCCCACCCACAGCATCGCCACCGTGCCCACCAGCGAAAGCCCCGTCAGCAACAGGGGCATGGCGCGCACCAGCCCGGTGCCGAAACTGCGCCCGGCGGCGGTCCGGCCTTGCTGCGCCAGATGCAGGCCCGCATCGTCCATCTTCACGATCAGCGCCACCACGCCATACACCGCCACGGTAATGATGATCCCCACCAGCGCCAGCACGCCCGCGCGCACCAGCAGCGTTTCGGCGGTGACTTCGCTCAGCGTGATCGCCATGATTTCGGCCGACAGGATCAGATCGGTGCGAATCGCGCCTGCAATCCGCTTCTTTTCGAATTCCACCGGGTCTTCAATCGGGCTTTCAAGGTTCTGGCCGTGCTTGGCACCGCCCAGCTTTTCCAGCACCTTTTCCGCGCCTTCGTAACACAGGAAGGCCCCGCCCAGCATCAGCAGCGGGATGATCGCAAAGGGCAGGAATTCGCTCAGCAGCAGTGCGGCGGGCAAAAGGATCACCAGCTTGTTGAAAAAGCTGCCCCTGGCGATGCTCCAGATGATCGGCAATTCGCGCGCGGGGGATAGCCCGGTGACATAGCCCGGCGTCACCGCCGCATCATCGATTACCACGCCCGCCGTCTTGCTACCCGCGCGCCCGGTGGCGGCGGCGACATCGTCCACGCTGGCCGAAGCCGCGCGGGCGATGATGGAAACGTCGTCTAGAAGCGCGGCCAGACCACTGGGCATGGGGTTCTCCACCGGGAATGCAAATGCTGGCGATCACTGCCCCGCGCGCGCGCTTCCCGCAAGCCTTGCATTTGCCGCCGATCCCGCTATGAGCGCCGCTTCCGCGATGCGAGTGGCCGTGTGCTGCCCCCCGCGCGGAAATCAAGAAAGCCGGAGGGGCGCGCACGGAATTCGCCGTGCCAATGCCAGCGATCGGCGTGAAATGAAAGGAAGCGCAGCATGGCTCTTTACGAGCACGTGTTTCTCGCGCGTCAGGATCTGAGCCAGGCTCAGGTTGACGCGCTGGCTGCCGGTGCCACGCAAATCGTGGAAGACATGGGCGGCAAGGTCGTGAAGACCGAGACCTGGGGCCTCAAATCCCTCACCTACAAGATCGACCGCAACCGCAAGGCGCATTTCGTAATGCTCAACATCGAGGGCCCCGGCCCGCTGGTGGCCGAGCTGGAGCGCCAGAACAAGATCAACGAAGACATCATCCGCTGGCTCACCGTCTCGGTGGACGAGCACGAGGAAGGCCCTTCGGTAATGATGCGCAAGAACGACCGCGACAAGAAGCGCCGGTCCGAACGTGAGGAGCGATTCTGATGGCCCGCCCGTTCTATCGCCGCCGCAAGTCCTGCCCGTTCGCGGCCAAGGACGCCCCCGTGATCGATTACAAGGACACGCGCCTGCTGCAGGGCTTCATGTCCGAACGGGGCAAGATCGTCCCCAGCCGCATCACCGCCGTTTCCGGCAAGAAGCAGCGCGAGCTGGCCAAGGCGATCAAGCGCGCCCGCCATCTGGGCCTGCTGCCCTATGTCGTGAAGTGAGGGGAGCATAACCATGGATATCATTCTCCTCGAACGCATCGGCGGGCTCGGCTCGATCGGTGATGTCGTTTCCGTGAAGGACGGCTATGCGCGCAACTTCCTGTTGCCGCAGAAGAAGGCCCTGCGCGCCAATGAGGCGAACCGCCAGGTCTTCGAAGCCAACCGTGACCGGCTCGAAACCGAAAACGCGCACAAGCGCGAAGCCGCCGCCGAACAGGGCAAAACCGTTGCAGGGGCCGAAATCGTGCTGCTGCGTGCTGCGTCCAACGCAGGCCATCTGTATGGTTCGGTCAATGTCCGCGACGTGGCGCAGGCTCTCAAGGAGCAAGGCCACGATGTGGACAAGCGTCAGGTCATCATGGGCGCGCCGATCAAGGCCCTCGGCATGTTCGACGTGACCATCGCGCTGCACCCGGAAGTCGAAGTGATGATCAGGGCCAATATCGCCCGGTCGGACGACGAAGCCGCATTGCAGAGCAAGGGCGTGGACATCCTCGCGCAGACTGCTGAGGAAGATGCTGCGGCAGATGCCGAAGCAGGCTTCCAGCACGAACTCGATCCCGACCGCGAACTGGGCGAACTGCCGCCGGCGGACGAAGACGAAGCGGCGGGCAACGAAAACGCCTGAAGCTGTTCGCTTCTGCTATGAGACAAAAAGGGGCGCTGCCGGAAACGGTGGCGCCCTTTTTTTTCGTGGTCTGTTTATCGTGAATGGTGCGGGCGGTGGGAATCGAACCCACACTCCTTGCGGAACGGGATTTTGAATCCCGCGCGTCTACCAATTTCACCACGCCCGCGTGGCCACGGCCTATAGCGACGAGATCAAAGCGTGCAAAGTGAAAAGCAAGTATGCAGCTTATTTCGTTGACTTCGCAGCCTTCTTAGGCGCGATGACTGGCCTGATCCGCACTGTCCGGCCCCGAACCGAGCCGCAGACGAGCGCGGCGCCTAGCTGTCCTTCAGCGCGGTCGCAATCAGCTTGTGCAGGCGCGAATGCAGCGGATCATTGCCGGCGATCACCTGGTTGTCGCAGATCGGCAGCGATCGGCCGCGGTAATCGGTCACGAAGCCGCCCGCCTCGCGCACCAGCAGGCAGCCTGCGGCGGTATCCCACGGCGACAATCCGCTTTCCCAGAAGCCGTCATACCGGCCCGCCGTCAGCCACGCCAGATCGAGCGAGGCCGCGCCGAAGCGGCGGATGCCCGCGACACTTGGCCCCAGCGCGCCAAAAATCCGTGACCATTCGGCAAAATCGCCGTGGCCCTGATACGGCGTGCCGGTGGCGATCAGCGCTTCGGACATCTGCCGTCGCCCCGATACCCGCAGCCGCGCATCCTGAAGCCAGGCCCCGCGCGTTTTTTCCGCCCAGAAAGTCTGATCGGTGATCGGCTGATAGACCATGCCCGCCACCACATCGCCCCATGCCTCGCTGCCGGGCTTGCGCTCCTGCACAGCGATGGAAATGGCGAAATGGGGGATGCCGTGGAGGAAGTTGCTGGTTCCGTCCAAGGGATCGATGATCCAGCGCGGCTGGCCCGCATCGCCCTCCATCTCGCCCGCCTCTTCCATCAGGAAACCCCAGCCGGGACGCGCCACCTTCAATTCGTCCCACAGGATGCGTTCGGCCACTTGATCGGCCTTGGAAACGAAATCGCTCGGCCCTTTGCGGCTGACCTGAAGGTGTTCGACCTCGCCGAAATCGCGCCGAAGCCTGCCGCCCGCCTTGCGGGCAGCCTTTTCCATCACGCGAATGAGGCCCGATATTGCTGCCATGATCGCCTAGCCGGCCTTTCCGACGTAAGCCTGTTCGTACACGTCCACCACGATCCGCGTGCCGCTTTCGATATGCGGCGGCACCATGATCCGCACGCCATTGTCGAGCACGGCGGGCTTGTAGCTGGAAGAGGCGGTCTGTCCCTTGATGACGGCATCGGCCTGCACGATCGTCGCCTCGATCTGGCCGGGCAGCGCCACGCTGATCGGGCGTTCGTCCCACAGTTCCAGGCTGACCTGCATCCCGTCCTGCAAAAACGGCCGCGCATCGCCAAGCAGATCGCTGGGCAGGTTGATCTGCTCAAAAGTGTCCTGATCCATGAACACCAGCATTTCCCCGTCTTCATACAGGAACTGGTAGTCCTTGGTATCCAGCCGCACCTTTTCCACCGTGTCGGCGCTGCGGAAGCGGACGTTGGTCTTGCGTCCGTCGATGAGGTTTTTCATCTCCACCTGCATATAGGCCCCGCCCTTGCCTGGCTGGGTGTGCTGGATTTTGGCGACCTTCCAGATGCCGCCTTCATATTCGAGAATATTGCCGGGACGGATGTCCACGCCGCTGATCTTCATGGGGATGCTCGTTTGCTGTCAGAATGTGCGAGATTGCCCGCGCCCTAGCTGCAAGCAGGGCTGTGGGCAAGGCAGGACGCATCTTCCGGCCTGCCGGTTGCGGTTCATGGCCACGCAAGCATGGCATGCTATAGGCTCTGGTCATGAACAGGGTTGCATATGTCATCATCGCCGCCAGCGCCATTCTGGCCACCCCTGCGGCAGCGCAGGACCGCATCGGCACGATCGAGCGCGGGCACTATGCCTGCGAACTTCCGGGCGATGCGGCAGGCGCGGCGGGCGTCGCGCAGCCCGATGAAAGCTTCGTGATCCAGAGCGCCTCGCGCTATTCCTCGCCGCAGGGCGATGGCACCTATCTGCGGCGCGAGGAACGGTTGCTGATGACCGGCGGCCCGCGCAATGGCGATAGCTACCAGATCGTGGGGCGCGGCTTCCTGCGCAAGATCGAGAACGGACAGCCCGGCCGGTTGCGCTGCGTGTGGCAGAGCCGCTGACGGGCGAAGAAACCGCGCGGCGGATGCGCCCCGTCAGGCCAGCACTTCGGCAAAGGCTTTCACCGCCGCCACTTCATCCCCGCCCCACACCGATTGGCTGACGGCGAGGAAATCCGCGCCTGCCGCCACCAGCGGGCCGCAATTGGCAGGCGTGATCCCGCCGATGGCGACGCAGGGAATTTCGAACAGCCCGCTCCACCATTCGAGCAGATCGAGGCCGGGGCGGTGTTCGCTCACCTTGGTTTGGCTGGGGAAGAAGCTGCCGAAGGCGACATAATCGGCCCCGCCCTCGCCCGCTTCCATCGCGAAATGGCGGCTGGCGTGGCAGGTGACGCCGATCTGCACATCGCGCCCCAGTTCCTCGCGCGCTTCCCGCAAGTCGCCATCACCCTGCCCCAGATGCACGCCATCGGCCTTCAGCCGTTTGGCCAGCGATACCGAATCATTGACCACAAAGCCGACATCGCGCGCGGCGCACACTTCCTGCAAGGGCGCCGCCAGCCGCGCGGCGGCGTGGTTGTCCAGCCCCTTCACGCGGAACTGGAACGCGGTCGCCAGCCCTGCGCCTGCCGCCAGCGCACGATCCAGCCGCTGGGGAAAATCGCCGCCCACGTCGAGCGGCGAGATCAGGTAAAGCTGGCACTTGCTCATCGCCAATCAGCCGACCGAGGCCGCCGCAATCGCATCTATCGCCCGGCCCAATGCGGCATCGAACTCGGCATCGCTCTGCTGGCAGCGCAGATCCTGCAACAGCCCGCGGCTGAAGCTGGCGATCATGCCGTTGTTCATCGCCAGCCGCGCGCAAGCATCCCCGGTGGAATAGCCGCCCGAAAGCGCCACCACGCGCAGCACCTTCGGGTGCTCGATCAGTTCCCGGTACAGATTGGGCTGCACCGGGATCGACAGCTTTAGCATCACCTGGCGATCAGCAGGCAGTGCATCGAGATGCTTGAGGATCTCGGCCTTGAGAATCTCTTCCCCCTCGGCACGATCAGCGGCGGTGATATCGTATTCAGGCTCCAGTATCGGCATCAGCCCGGCGTCGATGATCTGATTGCCCACCGCAAATTGCTGTTCCACGATGGCGGCGATGCCTGTGGGACTGGCGGATTTGATCACCGATCGCATCTTGGTGCCGAACATGCCCTTGGCGACGGATTTTTCCAGCAGCGCGGGCAGCTTGTCCATCGGCTTCATCAATTGCACCCCGTCGGCTTCGGCCTCCAGCCCCTGATCCACCTTGATGAAAGGCACCACGCCGCGTTGCTTCAGCGCATCGCCGGTGGGCTTGCCATCCACCATGCCGTCCATCGTCCGTTCAAAAAGGATCGCGCCGATCACCTTGCCGCTGGCAAAGCTGGGCGCGGTGATGACGCGCGCGCGCATTTCGTGGATCTTGCCGAACATTTCCTCCTCGCCCGACCATTCGCTGTCCTCCACGCCATAGCCTTGCAGCGCCTTGGGGGTGGACCCGCCCGATTGGTCGAGCGCGGCGATAAAGCCCTGGCCGGTGGCGATGCGCGCGGTCATGTCGGCGGTGTTCATGCGATGATCCCTTTCGAAAAATGCTGGTTCCGGCTCCTATTGCGCCGGGCAAACAATGGCAACCGGGACCGATTTGCGCGCGCATCTGTTGGTGAGAGGAACCCCGAAGGAAATCACCCGCAAGCAATGGAGAAAATGCGCACATGACCCTCAGCGAGAAACAGGAAACTATCTGCACCGGCTGCGATATCGACTTTGCCGATCTGAAAGCGGTGATTTTCAACGCCACGCTGAAACATCCCGATGAAGCCTCGCACACCGATAGCCTGCTGGATGTGGTGGCGGACATCTTCGCGCACCAGAAGGTTTCGGTAAAGCGCCACCGCCTGTCCGCCTATACGCTGGCACCGGGCGTTTACCCGGACATGACCGAACACGGCTGGGACCGCGACGATTGGCCGAAACTTTCCCCCGATGTGTTCGATGCCGATATCATCGTGCTCGGCACGCCGATCTGGCTGGGGGAGAAAAGTTCGCTGGCGCAAGTCTTTATCGAAAAACTCTATGCCCATTCGGGCGAAACCAACGAGAAAGGCCAGTATCGCTTTTACGGCAAGGTGGGCGGCTGTGTGGTTACCGGGAATGAAGACGGGATCAAGCATATCGGCATGGGTGTGCTTTACGCCATGCAGCACGTAGGTCTTACCATCCCGCCGCAGGCCGATTGCGGCTGGATTGGCGAGGCCGGCCCCGGCCCATCCTATGGCGACGAACTGGACGACGGCAGCCGCGCAGGCTTTGCCAACGCATTTACCCAGCGCAACACCACCTTCATGGCCTTCAACCTGCTCCATGCCGCGCGGATGCTGAAGGATGCGGGCGGCTATCCCGCCGTGGGCAATGTCCGCAGCGAATGGGACGCGGGGTGCAAGCCCGGCTGGCCCAATCCCGAACACCGCTGATCTGTCATCGGGCGGCGCGTGGCGATGCTGCGCGCCGATCCGGGCGTTCAGCCAGACAACGCCGCCACCCCCGGCAGGGTTTTGCCTTCCATCCATTCGAGGAAGGCCCCGCCTGCGGTGGAAACATAGGTGACCTGAT
>JBGSLI010000470.1:0-3347 GCA_041740775.1 Alteraurantiacibacter sp.
CCGCATGATCTTCGCGCGCGGGGCGGTGAAGGGCGCCGCCTGGCTGATCGGCCGGGCGGCGGGGCGTTACACGATGCGCGATGTGCTGGGGCTTGCGTGACCAAAGACCAGATTTTCGAATTCTTCCGCCGTCTGGCCGAAGACAATCCCGCGCCCGAAACCGAGCTTGAATATGGCAATGCCTTTCAACTGGTGGTGGCGGTGGCATTGTCGGCGCAGGCGACCGATGTGGGGGTGAACAAGGCCACGCGGGCGCTGTTCGCCAAGGTGCAAACACCGCAGCAGATGCTCGGTCTGGGCGAGGACGGCTTGCGCGAGCATATCAAGACCATCGGCCTGTTCAATTCCAAGGCGAAGAATGTGATCGCGCTCTCGCAGCTATTGGTGGACGAATTTGGCGGCCAAGTGCCGGGCACCCGCGAGGAGCTGGTGCGCCTGCCCGGCGTGGGCCGCAAAACCGCCAATGTGGTGCTCAATTGCTGGTTCGGGCAGGAGACTTTCGCGGTCGATACGCATATCCTGCGCGTCGGCAACCGCACCGGCCTCGCCAGCGGCAAGACGCCCGAAGCGGTGGAGGCGAAGCTGGAACAGCGCGTGCCCGCCCCCTTCCGCCTCCACGCGCACCACTGGCTGATCCTGCACGGGCGATATGTGTGCAAGGCCCGCACGCCCGAATGCTGGCGCTGCCCGGTGGCGGATCTGTGCAGCTTCAGGAAAAAGGTGCTGGAGAGGCCGAAGGGGCGTTGATCCGCCACCTTTGCCGGGCCGCTTGCATGCCGCACGCAAAAGGCGCATTCTTCGTTTTCACGTCGACAGGGTGGCCTTATGCGTGACCGATATTTCATCACTCTTTGCGGTGCGCTGGCGGTGCTGGCGGTGCTGGCGGCGGCGCAAACGGCTTTGGCGCAGGATGCCGCAGAATCGGCCACCATCCTTTCGGGAACGGGCCAGGGCACGGGAGCCGCAGCGCGCGATATGGGCGGTGCTGTCAGAGACAGCATTTCCGGTGCCGCCGACGCGATCGCTGCAACCCGTTCGGCCCGTTCGAATGCCAGCGGCAGCGGTTCGTCTTCGCGCGGTTCGTCCAGCAGGTCTTCGGGAGCCAGCACCGGCTATTGGATAACCTCCGATGTCGATGCGCTGGAAGGCTTTGCCGTGCCCACCTACAGGTTGAACAATGGCGCGATCCTGAAAGTGAGCGGGATCCTGATGGCCACGCCCGACGCGGCCTGCCTGCGCAATTGCATCAAGAAATAGGCTGCATCCAGCGCCTCAGACATCGTCCGCCGAAATCATTTCCGCCCGGTCGAGATCGCCGGTCATGCTCGCCACGGTTACCGCCACCGCCGCATCGCCGGTGACATTGGTGGTGGTGCGCATCATGTCCATGATCCGGTCAACGCCGGCCACAAAGGCGATGGTTTCCAGCGGCACGCCCACCGCGCCGAACACCAGCGCCATCATGATCAGCCCGGCCCCCGGAATCCCCGCCGCGCCGATCGCGCCGAGCGTAGCGAGGATCGAGATGAGGAAATACTGGCCCCACGAAAGATCCACCCCGAACACCTGCGCCCCGAACAGCGTGGCAAGGCCCAGATACATCGCGGTGCCGTTCATGTTGATCGTCGCGCCCAGCGAAATCACGAAGGCCGCCACCGAATTGCTCACCCCCAGATTGCGCTCCGCACAGCGCAGCGTGACGGGCAGCGTGGCGTTGGAACTGGCGGTGGAATAGCTGACCGCCATCGCATCGACGATGCCGCGGAAGAAATCCGTCACTGGCAGTTTCGCCAGGAATTTGATGATCGCCGAATACATGACGAAGATGATCAACAGGCAGCCGGCATAATTCAGCAATACCAGCCAGCTCAGCGCCTTCAGTGCATCGACCCCCAGCGTTCCCGCCACCCATGCCATCAGCGCGAAAACGCCGAAGGGGGTGATCTCCATGACGATCATCGTCACTTTCTGCATCACGATCGCACCGCTATCGAACACCTTCTGGATCGGCGCGCCGTCCTTTCCCGCCATCAGAATGCCGATCCCCAGCAGCATGGAAAACACGATCAGCGGCAGCACCGCGACATCGGCCATTACCTGCACCGGGCTTTCGGGAACGATCGAAAGGATCATGTCGACGGCGGTGGTCTCGTTCGGCGCGGGCGTCGGCACATCGGGCGTACCGAGCGTCTCCTTGTCGGGGAAGAGCCCCAGATTGACCGCCCCGGTGCCCAGTGCCAGCCCCAGCCACACGGCCACCTGCCCGGTCACCACGAACAGCGCGATGGCGCGCCCGCCCACCGCGCCCAGCTTGCGCAGATCGCCGATCGCGGCCACACCGGCCACCAGGCTGAAGAAGATCAGCGGCACCACCAGCATCTTTATCGACTTGATGAAGAAGTCGCCGATCCACTTGATGCTTGCCGCTTCCGGCCCCCAGAAAAGGCCCAGCGCCACGCCCAGCACCAGTGCTGCGATCACGCGTTGCCACAAGGGAATTGCGAACCAGAATTTCATGTGTCCGTCCTCTATCGGGCAAGCGCCGCGCGGGCGATGCGGGTATAAATGCGGCTTAGCGTGTCGAGGTCATCGATGGCCACCGCCTCGTCGGTCTTGTGCATGGTGGCGTTGGTGAGGCCGAATTCGATCACCGGGGCGAGATCCTTCAGAAACCGCGCGTCGGAAGTGCCGCCGGTGGTGGAGGCTTCGGGCTCGATCCCCGTTTCCGCGCGCACCGCATCGGCTACCATCGCCGAAAACGCGCCCGGCGGGGTCAGAAAGGGTTCGCCGCTGATTACCGGGCGCGCGCTGCCGCCGTGCCTTTGGGCGATGGCGATTACCCGCTCCGAAAGCGCGGCGCCCGAATGCAGATCGTTGAAGCGGATCGAAATGCGTGCCCTCGCCATTCCGGGAATGACATTATGCGCGCGGTTGGGCACGTCGATCTCGGTGATTTCCAGATTGCTCGGCTGGAACCAGCCGGTCCCTTCGTCGAGCACCATGGCATCGAGTTCGGCCAGCATCGCCACCAGCCGGGGCAACGGATTGTCGGCCAGATGCGGATAGGCGACGTGGCCCTGCGTGCCTGCCACTTCCAGCCAGATATTGACCGAGCCGCGCCGCCCGATCTTCATCATGTCGCCCAGCCGGCTGACGCTGGTGGGTTCGCCAACCAGGATCAGATCGGGCACTTCGCCGCGTTCGCGCATCAGATCGATCAGCGCGCGCGTTCCATGCAGCGCGGGGCCTTCCTCGTCGCCGGTGATGATAAAGCTGATCGTGCCCGCCGCCGCCGCAATATCGGCCACCGCCGCCACCATGCAGGCGATCGCGCCCTTCATGTCCAC
>JBGSLI010000471.1:0-1563 GCA_041740775.1 Alteraurantiacibacter sp.
CTGCCAGTCACCGCCGCGCTGGTGCGGCCGCTGGGGCGGATCATGCCGCAGGATGAAACCAGCGCGGTCACGCTGGACAGTCTGGTGGGACGGCGGGCGCAGATTACCGAGGGGCGCGCAGCAAGAAATTCCCCGGCGCGCGCGCGGGTGCGCGATCGCTTCAGCCTGGCGCATTATGTCATGGTGGAGCCGCACGAGGATGCCAGCGTGATCCCCGCCGGAGACGAAGTGCTGCTGGTGCGCCGCGAGGGAGAGACATTTTTCGGAGTGCCGCTGGCGGATCGCAGTCTGGCACCAACGGGCTGAGCGCAGTCCGACCCACAAGTTCGAGAGCGAGGAGAAGACATGGAATTTCTGTTGGACGCCGGAATTGTCGGCATTGGCCTGCTGCTTGTCGCGGTGCTCGCTATCCTCATGTTCCTCGCCAAGCTCTACAAGCGGGCATCGAAGGAAATCGCCTTCGTGCGCACCGGCGTGGGCGGGGAAAAAGTGGTGATGAACGGCGGCGCGCTGGTGCTGCCGGTGTTCCACGAAACCATGCCCGTCAACATGAACACGCTGGTGCTGCCGGTGATCCGGCGGGATAATGAGGCGCTGATCACGCTCGACCGGCTGCGGATCGACGTGAAGGCCGAATTCTACGTCCGCGTGCGCCACGATGCCGGGGCCATCGCCATGGCGGCGCAGACGCTGGGCCAGCGCACCATGCAGCCCGAAATGCTCAAGGATCTGGTCGAAGGCAAGTTTGTCGATGCGCTGCGCAGTGTCGCGGCGGGGATGACGATGAACGAATTGCACGAACAGCGCGCCGATTTCGTGCAGAAGGTGCAGCAGGTCTCCTCCAACGATCTGGCGATGAACGGGCTGGAGCTGGAATCGGTCTCGCTCACCGGGCTGGATCAGACCAGCATCGAACACTTCAACGCCAACAACGCCTTCGACGCCGAGGGCCTGACCAAGCTGACCGAGCAGATCGAGGCGCGCAAGAAGTTGCGCAATGATATCGAGCAGGACACCCGCGTGCAGATGGAAACCAAGAATTTGGAGGCCGACCAGAAGAGCTTCCAGATCAAGCGCGATCAGGAATACGCCCGGCTCGAACAGGAGCGCGAGGTGGAAATCCGCCGCGCCTCGCAGATGTCCGAAATCGCCAGCCAGCAGGCCGAACGCCAGCGCGAGGCCGATGCCGCGCGGATCGAGGCCAAGAAGCAGGTCGATTCGCAACAGATCGAGGCCGACCGGCTGGTGGAGGAAGCCCGCATCGATCAGGTCCGCGCGCTCGAAATCGCCCGGCAGGAACAGCAGATCGCGGTGCAGAACAAAAGCCGCGAGGAAAGCCAGGCGCGCGCCGAAGCCGACGAGGCGCGGGCTTTGGCGGTGGCAGCCGAAGAACAGGTGGCCACCGCGCGCGAAAGCGAGATCGCCGAGCGGCAGAAGAAGATCGAACTGATCGAGGCGGCCAAGATCGCCGAGCGCGACGCGATCAAGATCAAGGTGGAGGCCGAGGCCGAAAAGGACGCCGCCACCAACCGCGCCGCTGCGGTCAAGTTCGAGGCGCAGGGC
>JBGSLI010000472.1:0-3706 GCA_041740775.1 Alteraurantiacibacter sp.
ACGGCATGGCGGGATTGCCGTCGGCATCGATCTCGCCGCGGTCGAACCTGGCTCTCTTGTCCTTGTCGGACAGCAGATCATAGGCCTGCGTCACTGTCGAAAACCGTTCGGTTGCGGCGGGATTGTCCTTGTTGCGATCCGGGTGCAATTGCTTGGCAAGCTTGCGATAGGCGGATTTGATCTCCGCCTCGCTTGCCGAACGGTCGAGGCCGAGGGTGGAATAAGGATCGCTCATGGTGTGTTAGCTAGGTAATGCGCGGGGATTCGGCAAGAGATCGCTCTTCCATCGCCCGCGCGGGAGGATTAGGCCACACGGCCATGAACGACACCAGCAATACCGGCAACGCGATTGCCGCCACCGATCCGTTTGCCACCTTCGATGCGTGGTTTGCCGATGCAGGGGCGAGCGAGCCAAACGATGCCAACGCGATGGCGCTGGCCACCGCCACGCCCGAAGGCGCGCCATCGGTGCGGATGGTGCTGCTGAAGGGTCATAATCCGCGCGGATTTGTGTTCTACACCAATGCGCAGAGCCGCAAGGGGCAGGAAATCCGCGCCAACATGCAGGCCGCTTTGCTGTTCCACTGGAAAAGCCTTCGCCGCCAGATTCGCATCGAAGGCCCGCTGGAAGAGGTGAGCGCGGCCGAAGCGGACGCCTATTTCCATTCGCGCCCCTTCGTCAGCCAGCTGGGTTCGGCAGCGAGCGACCAGTCGCGCCCGCTCGATAGCCGCGAGACCTATCTGGCGCGGGTGGAACGGCTGCGCGCGGAATATGCAGCGGCGGGTCAGCTGCCCCGTCCGCCGCACTGGACAGGCTTTCGCCTTTTGCCCAGGGCAATCGAATTCTGGCACGATCGCCCCAATCGTCTGCACGAACGCCGCCGCTTTGAGCGCGATGGCGATGGCTGGGCCAGCACGCTGCTCTATCCGTGAGCAGCACCCGCGCCTCGCTCACCCGTTCGGCCGCGCTCGCCTCGATTGCGGTCGCGCTGTTGCTTGCCTTTGCCAAGACCTGGGCGTTGTGGCGCACCGATTCGACCGCCATGCTGGGCAGCCTTGCCGATACTTCGCTGGACCTGATCGCCAGTATCGCCACGCTTGTCGGCGTGTGGATTGCGGCGATGCCGGCGGACGCGAATCACCGCTTCGGCCACGGCAAGGCCGAAGCGCTGGCGGCAATGTTTCAGGTGATGCTGATCGCCATGTCGGCAACCGGGCTTGTCTATCGCGGGTTTACCCAACTGTTGGCAGGCGCGCGGCCGACGGGGGCGGAGGAAGGGATCGCGGTATCGGTGCTGGCGCTGGTGGCGACGCTGGGGCTGCTGGCGTGGCAGCGCCATGTCGTCCGGCGCACCGGCAGCATCGCGATTGCCACCGATCATCTCCACTACAAATCCGATCTGCTGCTCAACCTTGCGGTGATCGCCGCGCTGGTGCTCGATACCATTTTGGGTCTGGCAGGCGCTGATGCGCTGTTCGGGGTCGGCATCGGGCTCTGGCTGGCATGGGGCGCATGGCGCGCGGCAGGCGATGCGATCGACCATCTGATGGACAAGGAATGGCCGGACGAACGCCGCGAGCAATTCCTCGCCGTGCTGGCCCGCCATCCCGAACTGCGCGGCGTCCATGATCTGCGCACCCGCACCAGCGGGGCGGATGATTTCGTGCAGTTCCATGCTGCGGTCGACGGCAATATGAGCGTTGCCGAGGCCCACCGCATCATGGATGAGCTGGAAGAACGCATCGAAAGCCAGTTCCCCGGCGTGGAAGTGCTGATCCATCCCGATCCCGAAGGGCTGGTGAATGAAGAAGGCGTGGCCGCCGAGGAATTGCTGCCCGCTGCGGGCAAGGATACACCCGAGGCATCATGAACCGCAAATCCATCCCCTACTGGCACATCGATGCCTTCGCCACGCGGCCCTTTACCGGCAATCAGGCGGCGGTGGTGGTGGTGGAGCAATGGCCTGCGGACGACACCATGCGTGCCATCGCGGCGGAAAACATGTTCGCCGAAACCGCCTTCCTGATCGAAACGCCCGATGGCGAGGCCGATTATGCGCTGCGCTGGTTCACCCCCACGCTGGAAGTGGCGCTGTGCGGCCATGCCACGCTGGCATCGGGACACGCCATCCTTTCGGGCGATCCGGCGCGCGCTTCGGTTACCTTTTCGACTCGCAAGGCGGGCGTGCTCGAAGTGCGCCGCGCGGGCGATCTTTACGAGCTGGCGCTGCCCGCCATCCCCACGGAGAAGGAAAGTTTTCCCGAAGCCGTGGCCTTGCTGGGAGCCGAACCGCTCGAAGTGTGGCGCAATCTGGCCGGGCGTTACAACATCTTCCTCTATCCCGATGCCGCCGCAATCCGCGCGCTTGCCCCGGACCTGCGGGGCCTCGCCAAACTGGGCGATCACCAGTTCATCTGCACTGCGCCAGGAAACGGGGAAGTGGGGGAGTCCGATGTGATCAGCCGCAATTTCGTCCCCGGTGGCGGGGTGGACGAGGATCCCTTCACCGGCTCTGCCCATGCCGTGCTCACCCCGTTCTGGTGCGCCCGGCTGGGGCGCGACAGATTCACCGCTTTCCAGGCCTCGGAACGCGGAGGCCATGCCGCCTGCACACTCGAAGGCGACCGCGTCATTCTTGGCGGTGGCTGCGTGACGGTGGTGGCGGGGCGCTTCTATCCCGAAGGGTAGAGCGCGAAAATATCCGCCAGCCCGGCCATCAGCGCCGCGCGCTCGGCCTCCTCGCTCTTGCCCAGCCTTACCACGGTAAGCCGCTGATCGGGCGAGACGATCACGAACTGGCCCAGATGCCCCATCATGGCAAAGGCGCTGTCCGGCCCCTGCGCGGCAAACAGATGATCGCGCGCGCCCTCGCTATCGCGGTTGAGCCACAATTGCGCGCCGTAATCGGGCGCCGCCGGGCTTGGGGTGCGCATGAATTCCACCCATCCGCGCGGCACCACCTGCGTGCCTTGCGCCGAGCGCCCGTCGCGCAGAAATTCGCCGAAGCGCGCCCAGTCGCGGGCGGTGGCCCAGAAGCTGCTGCCACCCACCAGCGTGCCCGCAGCGTCATATTCGCCCACCAGCGATGCCATTCCCAGCGGCACCGCGATCCGCGCGTCGACGAATTCGGCCATCGCCCGTTGCCGCTCGGCCGCACTGCCATCAGGCGCGATCAGATCGGTGGCGATATCGGCCAGGATCACGCTGGTGGGGGTGGAATAATCGAAGGTGCTGCCCGGATCGTGTTCGAGCGGCTGCGCCTCGGCCCAGGCGGCCATGTCGTCGCGCCCGTCGATATACATCATCCGCACTTCGGCCGAGGTATAGACCGGCTGCGCCTGTTCGTCATGGCGCAGGCCCGATCGCATCTGCAACAATTGCCGAAGGGTGATCTCTCCGCGCGGATCGCCGCTGCGCTGCCAGTGCGCGACGGGGGCGGGATCGTCCAGCCGCAGCCGCCCGTCGGCCACCATCATCCCGATGATAACGCCGGTAATCGTCTTGGACATCGACCAGCCGACGTGGCGCGTTTCAGCGCCGAAACCCTCCCCATAGCGTTCGGCAACCACCTCGCCGCGATACATCACGATCAGCGCGTGCGTTTCCCCCATGTCCGGCGCGGTGAACAGCGCATCCACCGCGCGCGCCAGCGCCTCGCGCGAGACACCCGGCTCGACCACCACCGTTTCGAGAACTTCGGGTGCC
>JBGSLI010000473.1:0-1515 GCA_041740775.1 Alteraurantiacibacter sp.
CGCCGATCCCGCCCGTTCCACCGCAGATGGCGCCGCGTGGGAATCGGCCCCGCGCGATAAACGCCTGCTGGATGAATGCCGCGCCATTCGCCTGCGCGCCACGCTGGTGATGCTCGATCGGGAAAGCGGCGGCATCGCCTATCGCGGGGTGGGGGAAAAGGATGTCTGCGCCTATGGCGAGGCGGAGCTGGCCGAACTGGCCGACGCGCTGGTGACCGACGCACTGACAGCCCCCGCGCTTGTGGCCGATACGCCAGCAGCAGCTGCACCGGGGCAATCGTCCCCGCGCTGATCGCCTATCTTGGCGCGCGCTGCTGCGGCAGATCGATCACGAAGCGCGTTCCCCCGCCACCGTTCGGCTCCACAAGGATCGCCCCGCCGTGCTTGTCGACCACCCGCTTCACAAAGTTCAGGCCCAGTCCCACGCTCGGCCCGGCGCGGCTTTCATGCGCCCCGAACCGGGCGAAGGGATCGGCGCTGCGTTCGGGCGGCAGGCCCGGCCCCTCGTCCGCCACCACCAGCCGGACCAGACCCGGTGACGGTTCCTCCAGACCCAGTGTGACGGTGCTGCCTGCGGGTGCAAACTTGATCGCATTGCCGATCAGATTGTCCAGCAACCGCGCAATCAGCGAGGCATCGATCTCGGCCAGCAACTGGTCTTCGGGCATTTGCGCGGCCAGCTTTATCCGCCGCGCGCGCGATGCGGCATAGGCGCGGTCGCAGGCTTCTTCCAGCAGCGCGACAAGGTCGCAATCCTCGAATTCGGGATCGGTTTCCTCCAGCCGCGCGATCTGCACGAAATCATCGGCCAGCTTCAGCGTCCGTTCTGCCTGCACCCGGATGCGCGAGGCGAGTTGACCGGGTTCGCTCTCCTTCGCCACCCGGCCGGCCAGCCCGATGATCGCCACCTGCGGCGAACGCATGTCGTGCGAGAGGAATTCGAGCATCTCGCGCCGCTCGCGCTCGCGCCTGCGCGAATCGGAAACATCGCGCAGCGCCATGATCGTGCCGCTGCCCTCGGCATCCTCCAGTTCGAATGCGGAACTTGCCGCCAGATAGTTCCGGCCATCGGCAAAGGTGATCTCGCGCGTGTCACGATGATGGACCGCCCCTTCATCGTCGAGCAGGCTGGCGAGCGGCTGCGGCGCATCTTCGCGCCAGCGCGGAAACAGGCCCTGCGCGATCCGGTTCGCCATCACCACATCGCCCGCCCTGTCACGCACGAGGATAGCGTCGGGGGCGGCTTCGATCACCTTGCGCAGGAAGGCGAAACTGCGGCTGACATGGCTCACCAGCCGGTGCATCCGCGCCACCTGCCGGGCGATCTGGTCAAACCCTTCCACATCCGCGCGTCCCGCGCCTTCGGGCCGCAGAAACGCCGCTTCGGCTTCCAGATAAGCGCTGACCGAGGTGAGCCGTCGCCAGCTCCACAAGGGATAGGCCAGCAGCACCGCCAGCAGTGCCACTCCCGGCTGGACCCACAGCCCCGCCAGCAGCACCAGCGCCACCGCCACC
>JBGSLI010000474.1:0-2859 GCA_041740775.1 Alteraurantiacibacter sp.
CCCCGATGATCTGGCCAGCCTGCCGCCCGTTCCCACCGATTACGAACCCGAACGCCTGCCGTGGGGCGATTATGATTTCACCGGCACCTGGCCGATCGAACGGATCAACGAAGGGCACATCCTGTTCCAGCGCCCCGCCGCCTATGGCGACAGGTTCTGGGTGACCGACGAGGAATTCCAGCGGCGGCTGGATGCCGCGCGCGGCAATGACGGGCGCTTTACCCAGGCGAATGAGAACGGCATTGGCGCGGCGGGCACCGCCGGTCTGGCCGAATGGTTCGAGGCGAGCGATTTCGGCAAGCGCACCAGCATGCTGGTTTCCCCCGCCGACGGGCAATTGCCCGATCTCACTCCTGAAGCGATGGAATTGTTTCGCGCGGGCCGATCAGGCTGGGTGCCGGGACAGGGCTATGACTGGGTGGACGATTTCGACAGCTGGGATCGTTGCGTCTCTCGCGGATTTCCCGCCAGCATGTATCCGTTCCGCTACAACAACGGCATCCGCGTGTTCCAGTCCCCCGGCCATGTCACGATCGTGCTGGAAATGCTCGGCACCCGCGTGGTGAAGCTGTTCGGCAGCGCCGAGGAAGCGCGTGCGGCAAGCTGGGCCGCGCCGGTGGAGGCATGGATGGGCAATTCGCGCGGCTGGTGGGAGGGCCGCACGCTGGTGATCGAAACCACCAATATCGTATCGGGCGATTCCGCCACCGAGGATGTGTCACAGCGCGCCGCCAGCCCGCTCAACATGGCCACGCAATTCACCGGCACGCTGGGTGTGCCCGCCTTCAACACCGTGCCGATGAGCCCGGCGGCGATGACGGTGGAGCGCCTGACGATGACCGGGCCGGACACCATCGTCCACGAACTCACCTATTCGGACCCGGCGGTCTATGTCGAACCCTGGACCACGCGCATCGCCTGGACGCGTGACGATGAGTACCAGTTTTTCGAATACGCCTGCCACGAAGGCAATTACATGCCGCGCGACTACATCAGCGCCAGCCGTGCGCAGCAGGAGCGGATCGCGCGCGGGGAGGAAGAGGCGGTGACGGCAGAAAACGATGATCGCAGCCGCTTTGCCCAGCCGTTCGATCACGATCCCGGCACCGGCCCCCGCCCTGGCCCGCCGCCGGTGGGCTGAGGCAGGAACGGGGCCGGGCCGGAAACGCAAACGAGAGCGAAATCACAAAGGGGCGATGTTTCCCCCGCCCCTTCTGATCTCGGCCTGGCCGTGCGCGGTTACTCGGCCGGCACCATCATGACAGGTGGCGGAGGAACCTCCATCCCATAGTCGTCGTAATTCTCCACCCGCGCTTCCATGCCTTGGGTGATTTCGAGCGTAAACTGGCCGCCCGATTCGCCAAAACCCTGCACCCTGATCCGCAGCATGCCGAGCAGCGCGGGCTGATCGGCGATCAGGCCCAGATCCACCGGCAGCATGGCATCGAGCGAACCCGATCCGTCATCATCCGATGTCGCCACCGCAAAGCCCAGCGGGGTATCGAAGCCCAGATCGATATAGGGATCGATATCGCCGCCGAAATCGGGATCGGTGCCTTCCACCCTGTTCATGCGGATCGTCACCGCGCCATCGCCTGCACGGATGGCGGCCTTCGCCGCGTCGCTCAGCTGATAGAGGATCGATGTCGGAAGCATCCCGCCTTCGCTATAGGGCGCGGCCAGTTCTCCCGAAGCCTGGTCGCCGATGCCGATCACCTGCAAGGGCAATTGCGCGCTGGCGGTGCGGCGTTCGCGCACCCGCAGCGTGTAATCGCCCTGGCTTTCGCCGAAACCCTGCGCCGAGATGGTGTAGGTGCCCGCCTTTTCGAACACATGGGTCAGCAGCGAATTGAGGCCGTTGCCGCCGTCATCGTCAAAGGCAATGGTCTCGCCGCTGGCATCCAGCAGTTCGAGATAGGGATCAAGATTGCCTTCGGACACAAGTGCCACCTCGATCATATCGCCGACATTGGCCTGGAAGGTGAACAGATTGGGTTCGCCCATAATCGCGCCGGTCTCGCGCGAACCATAGGTGACGCTGCGCGTTTGCGGGGCCGTGTAGCTGCTGGTTGCCAGCCGCAGATCGAAGCTGCCGCCGTAGCTTTCGCCATCTTCCACCCAGGTGGCATCGAAACTGTCGACCGAGATCACGATCCTTCGGCCATCTTCGCCGCGGATGCGCACGCGCGAATTCAATTCGCCGCCGCCATCGTCATCCTCGGCAATCACTTCGCCGCTGGCAGCATCGGTAACGGTCACCATCGGATCGAGATCGGAAGTGGAAATCAGATCGATCTGCATGATCGAACCGGCGGGCACCGAGACTTCGAACGTGGCCGCCGCACCATCGACATTGCCCTGGAATACGCGCACATCGCTTTGCGCGGCATCGAGATTGACCTGGGCCACCGCAGCCGCAGGCACCATGATCGCCGCCGCACCGATGAGCAATGCAGCTTTGTAAAATCCGAATCGCATAAGATACCCCCTTGGTGAATATTGCCCCTATACCTACCGACGGTATCACCGCGTTTCTAGCGCATCCTTGCTGAATCCCCGCCGCTTTGCGCGTTCACCTGCCGGAAGGCTTGTCTGGGATGACCAAGACAGCGAAGGGCGGCGGCGTCAGTCGGCTTCGCCCTGGGTCAGAAATTCCACCAGCGCGCGCACCTTTTTCTGCCGCCATTGCGGGCGCGGGGCGAGCAGCCAGTAGGAATGGCGGCAATCTTCGGGTTCGCCCAGCCTTTTCAGCCGCCCATCCGCCAGCGCTTCTTCCACCAGCGGCAGCGGCAGAAACGCGCGGCCGATCCCGGCGATGGCCGAACTCAGCACCTGCCCGGCATTGCCCACGCTCAGCAC
>JBGSLI010000475.1:0-3685 GCA_041740775.1 Alteraurantiacibacter sp.
GCCCGGCACCCCGGCGGACAGCGCCGATCCGCTCTATCCGCTGGGCTACCGCTGGCGGGCCGACTAAAGCCCGGCTTGGGTGCGGGCAAGATACGGCGACATTGCAGGCGGGCCGCCAACCCCCATTTGGCATTGCAAAGGAGACATGCGATGATCGAACTGCGCAAATTTGCCACGCTGGGCAAATCCGACCACGGCTGGCTGAAGGCCAATTTCCACTTTTCATTCGCCGATTATTTTGACCAGAGCCGGATGCACTGGGGCAAGCTGCGGGTGTGGAACGATGATATCATCGCCCCGAAAACCGGCTTCCCGCCACATCCGCACAGTGACATGGAAATCATCACCTATGTCCGCAGGGGCGCGATCAGCCACCGCGATTCGCTCGGAAACGAAGGGCGCACCGCCGCAGGCGACGTGCAGATGATGAGCGCGGGAACGGGCATCACCCACGCCGAATACAATCTGGAGGATGAGGAACTGCATTCGTTCCAGCTGTGGATTCTGGCCGACCGCAAGGGCATCGCCCCGCGCTGGGGCGAAAAGTCCTTCCCCAAGGAAGCGCGCGACGGGCGCTTCGTGGTGCTCGCCAGCGGGCGCGACGAGGCCGAGGATGCCGATGCGCTGCGGATCAATTCGGATGCCCGCGTGCTCGGCGCGACGGTGAAAGCGGGCGAGGAGGTCAGCTATGATCTTGGCGGGCGCAAGGCTTATCTCGTCCCCGCGAGCGGCAGGGTGGAGATTGGCGGACAGGTTGCCGAAGCGCGCGACGGGGTGGCCGTGGCCGATGTCGACGTGCTGCGGGTCACCGCGCTTGAAGACAGCGAACTGGTGCTGGTGGATGCGTAATTCGCCGCATTCGTCATTGCGAGCGTAGCGTGGCAATCCAGTCCCCGGCGTCGCAGCGATGCGTGGAGGGCAGGACTGGATTGCCGCGAAGCCTGCGGCTCCTCGCAATGACGGATCGCTATTCGTGCCGCAGCGCGTCGATTGGATCGAGCTTGCTGGCGCGGTGCGCGGGATAATATCCGAACACGATCCCCATTACCGCGCTGAATAGAAAGCTGAGCACGTTCACCACCGGATCGAAGGCGAAGGGCAGGTCTATCGCCCGTGACAGCGTGAACGACAGGCCGAAGGCCAGTGCGATCCCCACCAGCCCGCCAAAACAGCACAGCACCACCGCCTCTGTCAGAAATTGCAGCCGGACCTCGCGCGCGAGAGCGCCAATCGCAAGGCGGATGCCGATTTCGCGGGTGCGTTCGGTCACGCTTACCAGCATGATGTTCATGATGCCGATGCCGCCCACCAGCAGGCTGATCGCAGCGATCACCGTAACCACCAGCGTCATCGTTCCGGTGATAGTGTTTACCGTATCGTTGATCTGCGCAGTATCGACGATATCAAAGTTGTTCTTTTCACCCTCCTGGATGATTCGCCGCTCGCGCAGCAAGTCAACCAATTGCTGCTGAATAGTGACCGAGGAATAGGCGGGATCGTATTTTACAACGAAAAACTGAATGTTGGAATTGCCAATGAAACGACGCTGAACTGTTTTTAGAGGCATGAAAACCACATTGTCGGGATCGTTGCTGTTAACGGCGCTGGCACGCTTGTCGATCACACCGATTACCTGGCATGAAACATCACCAATGCGCATCTGCTCGCCAATCACCTCATCTTCGAGAAAAATCTCGTCGACGATGGTCGGGCCGATAATGCAAACACTCTCACCGCGGGCTTCCTCTTCCGCGCTGAAGCCGCGCCCCTGGACGACCTCGATTGACTGCGCGGCGAAAAAGGCCATGCCCGCGCCCTGAACGCTGGTTTCCCAGTCCTGACCGTTGTGAAATGCAGTGGCAGATGAGGTGACATTGCCTGCCGCGTTTTCGACGCCTGGAACCTGATTCACGACGGCGCGAATATCATCCTCTTTGAAAGGTGGAGGGGGGACGTTGGGATCGACCCTGTTCGGGAATACGATAAAGACATTCGATCCCAGGCCGGAAACTTCTTCCTGCACATTGGCGGTCAACCCGCGCCCCAGCGTCACCATGGTAATCACTGCCGCCACGCCGATGATGATCCCCAGCGTCGTCAGAAAGCTGCGCAATATGTGCCGCCGCATTTCGCGCAGGGCCAGCAGCAGGGTGGCGCCGAACATCCTGAACATCAGGCGTGCCCCATGATCGGCGCGCCCGATTTGTGCCCGCGATCGATCCGCGACACCAGCCCGTCACGAAAATGCACAATCGTGCGGGCGTATTGGGCCATTTCCATTTCATGCGTCACCATCAGGATGGTGATGCCCTTGCGGTTCAAATCGGTAAGCAGTTCCATGATTTCGAGCGAGCGTTCGGTATCGAGGTTGCCCGTCGGTTCGTCCGCCAGCAGCACATCGGGATCGGTCACCAGCGCGCGGGCGATGGCAACGCGCTGCTGCTGTCCGCCCGATAGTTCGGCCGGGGTGTGTTTTGCCCACGGCAGCAGCCCGACCAGATCAAGCGAGCGTTCGGCCGCCGCCTTGCGCGCCTTCTTGCTTTCGCCGCGATAAAGCAGCGGCAGTTCGACGTTTTCCAGCGCACTGGTGCGCGCCAAAAGGTTGAATCCCTGGAACACGAAGCCGAGATAGCGCCGCCGCAGCAGGCTGCGCTGATCTCGGGTGAGCGCCTGCACCTCTACCCCGCGAAAACGGAACACCCCGCTGGTGGGCACATCCAGACAGCCGAGGATGTTCATGGTGGTGGATTTGCCCGAACCCGACGGCCCCATGACGGCGACGAAATCGCCGCGATCGATGGTCATATCCACGCCCTTCAGCGCCTGGAACGCCGCCGGTCCGGTGCCGAAGGTCTTGGTGATGCCTTCCAGTTCGATGAGCGGCTGATCGGTCACGCCTGTCTCACTGGCCTTTCGCGCGGATGCCGGTGACCACCCGCATTCCCAGTTCCAGTTCTTCGGACGTGACCACGGTAAAGCGCCCGTCGCTCTGGCCGGTCACCACCTGGATCGCGCGCAAATCGCCCGCCGCGTCCACCACATGCACGCGCTGGCGGCTGCCCACGCCGATGCTGGCCTCATCGTTCTGTTCCAGCCCGAATTCGGGATCGCCGAAGATGCCGGCGGCTTCCTCCTCTTCATCCGGATTGAAACGCAGCGCGCCATTGGGCACCAGCATCGCGGTGCCCGTGCTCTGGGTGGAAATGGTGGCGGTGGCGGTCATGCCGGGGCGCAGCAGGCCATCGGGATTGGCCACCGTCAGCCGCGCTTCGTAACTCACCACCTGCTGGCCCTGCTGCTGCGCCTGCGCCTGCGTGGCGATGTTGTTGGAGGCCAGATCCACCCGTTCGACGCGCGCGGGGAAGCGGCGGCCGGGATAGGCGTCCACGGTGAAACTGGCCTGCTGCCCGGCGGCAACCTGCCCGACATCGGCTTCATCCAGGCTCACGCGCAATTGCATCGTCGCCAGATCTTCGGCCAGCACCAGCAGCGTGGGGGTGTTGAAGCTGGCGGCCACGGTCTGCCCCGGCTCCACCTGCCGCGCCAGCACCACGCCCGAAACCGGCGAGCGGATCACCGCGCGATCGTAATTGGTCTGCGCGGTGGAAAGCTGCGCCTGTGCGGAGGCGACGTTGGCGCGCGCGGCTTCCACGCTCGCGCGGCCCCGGTTTACCGCCGCCACCGC
>JBGSLI010000476.1:0-7511 GCA_041740775.1 Alteraurantiacibacter sp.
TGTCCAGCCCGTCGGCCAGCGTTTCCAGCAAAGCCCCAAGCGGCGCGCCCCATCCGCTGCGCGCGCAGATAGGGCTGGCCACCAGCGCATCAGGATCGGGCAGGTGCTTTTCCAGCCACGCCTTGGGCATCATCAGATCGAGCGCCTCGTGCGGGGTGGCCATTTCCATCTGATAGAATTTGGTGTTGTCCACCAGCACAAATTGCCCCGGCTCTACCGTGAAACGCCGCCCCTGCATGAAGGTTTTCAGCGCGCCCTGCCGTGCATAAACGAGCTGGATCGACGGTGCGGCGCGGCCTGCGCTGCCCTCCATCCCGCTATGCGTGACCCGCTGCGCAGGGGCGTGCAGGTGCAGCAGGCGCAATTGGCCGATCCCGTGGCTGGTCCAGCGCGCGGCAAAGGCATTGGGCTCGAACACCTCCACTTCCACCGGAGCGATGGTGGAGGCCGCCCATTCGCGCCACTGGCTGATCGCATCGGGCCGGGTCAGCCCGTCCGATGTCCAGCTTTCGATATCCATCACCGCAGCCCCAGCTCCGGATTTTGTCGCATTGGGTTTTGCTACATTGTGCATGGGACAATTTACCCCGCGAAAATCCATTTTGGCAAGGGCGTTGAAACAAGGATATCGCCCGCGTCCTCAGCCTGCGCAATTAGTGCCTCCTTAACCACGGTGCTCTAGCCATACCTGGAGGAGCCGCAGGGCGCTCCGCTGCCGGAACGGGGCCGTGACGATAGAGCGCATCTGGTTTGTTCCCTGCCTGCTGCTGACTGCGGGCGCGATCCTGTTCGCGCTGTGGCATGTGCCCGCGCCTGCCGATCTGCTCCCCGCGCTGAAAATCCTGCCCGCGTGGATTGCCGGAAGCGGCGTGCTGGCGATGGTGCTGGGGTTTGTGTTCATGGCCGCGCGGGGCGAAAAAAGCCCGCTTTCGGCAACCTTCCGCTTCGTCCGCACAGATCATTGGCGGATCGCCGGGGCGGCGCTGTTCATGGCGCTGGCGGGATTGAATCTGGTCGCCTTCATGTGGATCAAGCCGCTGTTGAACCTGCTGGCGGGGTTCTGGGCCGATCCGCTGCTGGCGGATATCGATGCGGCGCTATTTCTGGGGCACGATCCGTGGACGTTGCTGCAATGGCTCAATTTTCCCGCCGCCGGGCTTGTCTATCATCCGGTGTGGTTCCTTTCGGTAATGCTCGGCCTGCTTCTGGCGATTGCCGCCCCGGCCTCGCCCGATCGTTCTGCCGTGCTGCTGGCCTATTTCGTATTGTGGACGCTGGTGGCGCCGCTGATCCATACCGCTCTGCCCGCCGCGGGGCCGATCTTTTACGAGGCGATGGGATATGGTCCGCGCTTTGCCGCCATGCCGGTCAATCCCGAAACGGCGGGCGTGGCGGATTATCTGTGGCGCTTTTACGCCAGCGGCAGTTACGGCGCTGGCAATGGCATTTCCGCCATGCCCAGCATGCATGTTACCACCAGCATGTGGGTGGTGATTGCGGTGCGGACCTGTGCGCGGCGACTGCTGCCGCTGGCGCTGATCGCGTTTCTGACCGTTTTCGGCATGTCGATTGCGCTGGGCTGGCATTATGCACTGGATGGCGTGGTGGGCGCAGGCGCGGCGCTTGCCTGCCATATGGCGCTGCGTGCGGCGTTCCGCGCGCGCCCCGTCCCGCTCAGGCCGGAGCCATATGCCGATACACCGCCCGTTCGTGGCTGAAGGCCCTGAAGCCCCAGTATCCGTGATAGCTGCCCGTTCCGCTGCCGTTAACCCCGCCAAACGGCAGGCGGTTTTCCAGATAATGCGAAAATATGCCGTTCAGAGTGGTACCACCCGCTGAGGTGCGCTGGAGCACGCGCTGCATGTTGTCCTCGCTGGGGCTGAACATATACAGCGCCAGCGGCTTGTCGCGCGCGGCGATGTAATCGATCGCCTGATCGAGCGTGTCATAACTCATCACCGGCAGCACGGGGGCAAAAATCTCGTCCTGCATGATCCGCATCTGCCCGGAGACATGGGTGAGCATGGTCGGGTGGATGGTGAGATCGTCTTCATCCATCTGCCCGCCCACGGCGACGGTTGCGCCCTTGGCCACGGCATCGTCCACCATCGCCTTCACGCGGTCGAAATTCGCCTTGTTGACGATCTGGGCGATGGATGATTTGTCCAGCTTGCCTTCGGGATAGAGGTTGGCCTCGACATTCTTGCGGAAGCCTTCGACCAGTTCGGCCTGCTTGCTTTCGGGCACGAACACGTAATCCGGGCAAATGCACGCCTGCCCGCCGTTGAACTGCTTGGCCCCGGCGAGCGCGGCGGCGATGGGGGCGATGTCTGCTCCTTCATCGATGATGACGGGCGATTTGCCGCCCAGTTCCAGCGTCACGCTGGCGAGGTGCTTGGCCGCCGCTGCCGCCACGATCTTGCCCACCCGCGGGCTGCCGGTGAAGAAGATGTGGTTGAACGGCAGTTCGAGCAGCGCCTCGGCCACCGAAACATCGCCTTCGAAGAGTGCGACCTCGTTTGCGTCGAAAGCTTCCTCGATAATCGTTTTGGCGATTGCTGCGGTGTGCGGACAAAGATCGGTCAGCTTGACCATGCAGGTGTTCCCCGCCGCCACCGCCGCCGCCACCGGGCCGAGCGTGAGGCCAAGCGGGAAGTTCCACGGGCCGAGAATGAGGCACACTCCGCGCGCTTCGGGCACGATCATGGCCTTGTCGGCGGGGTTCTTGCTCGGCGTGACTTCGGTTGGCTGCATCCATTGTTCGAGCTCGTCGATATTGAGCTGGATATTGCCGAGCACGTTGAGCACTTCGGTCACCCGAATCTCGCCCTCCGGCTTGCGCGTGTCCCTGAGCACGGCGGCAGACGACGCCTTCACCTCCCACTGATGCGCCTGCTGCGCTGCGAAGACGCGGGCGATGTCGGTGGATTGGTCGGCGGCGGTGGGTTGGGTGGTCATTCGGAGTCCTTAACTCGCAGGAAGGGCGCTTCGCGTGCCGCTAGATCGGATGGCTTTCGGACATTGTCAATCAACGGCTAGCATAGAGCCGCACCACGGACAGTGCTCGATCTCAATGACGCTTTCACTGCCGTCATGGATGATCAGGCCATAAAAATTGGATGAAGCAGAATATGCGACCAGACAATCGGGACAATCGAACCGGTTTGGATGATCGGCACATGTGCGATTGATTTGCTCAGTCATCATTTCGCAGCAGTGCTTAAACATCGGAAAGCCTAACTCCGCGCCTCATACACCACATGCCCCACCGCCGTATTGCTCGCGGGCACGCGGTAGAAGCGGTGCTTCTCCTCCACGCCGTAGCCCAGCGCGGCGCGCATGATCAGCCACATGATCAGTTCGATGCCTTCGGTCCCCGCTTCGCGCAGGTATTCCAGCCGGGTGATGTATTTCAGTTCCTCGGGCTCGTGCGCCAGCAGATCGATGAAGCGGCGGTCGAACTCCTCGTTGATCAGCCCCGCGCGGGTGCCCTGCAACTGGTGGCTCATCCCGCCGGTGCCCCAGACCTGCACCTTGAGATCCTCCGGGAAGGTCTTCACCGCGTTGCGGATCGCCTCGCCCAGTTTCCAGCAGCGTTCGCCGCTGGGCGTGGGAAACTGGGTGACGTTGACCGCGAGCGGGATCACCTTGCACGGCCATTCCTCCGGCTGGCCGAACACCAGGCTCAGCGGCACGGTGAGGCCGTGGTCGACATCCATCTCGTTGATGAGGGTCAAGTCGAATTCGTCGATCACCAATTGCTCGGCCACATGCGCGGCCAGATCGAGGTGGTTCCTGACCACCGGCACCGGGCGGCGGCCCCAGCCTTCGTCGGCGCTTTGAAATTCCTCGGCAAATCCAAGCGCAAAGGTGGGCACGATATCGAGCATCAGCGCCGATGCGTGATCATTATAGACGAGGATCACCACATCGGGGGTGTTGTCCTTCACCCATTCCTTCACGAATTCATAGCCTGCGAACACCGGCTGCCAGTAAGGCTCCTGCGTCTTGCCCAGATCGATCGCCGCGCCGATCGCGGGCACGTGACTGGTGGCGATGCCGGCGGTGATGCGGGCCATCAATTCCTGTCCCTGATCGAGCGCAGGCCTTCGGGCGAGCGGCCGCCATCGAGCATCATCTGCGCATATTGCTCCGCGCTCATGCCCGACATCGAACTGACCGCCCTCTGCGCGCTCCAGCCATCGGTGCTGGCGATCTTGACGAGGAAATACATGTTCCCGCCCAGTTCGATCAGCTGCCCCAGATCGCGCGCCAGCACGCCCTGCTTCTGCGCCTCGGTCATCCTGTAGCGATCGAGATAGGCGCGTTCATCCGCCTTGAACGCCTCGCGGTTCTCAGCCTTCATCAGGCTCATGCAGAATTTGTGCAAATGATAGGCTTCGCGGCTGGCGCGAGCGCGGAACACCTTGGTGCCGGGAATGTCGTCCAGCTCGTCGAGCGAATAGAGGCGGGTTCTGGGCATGGGCTGTTCCTATGGCTGAAGCGTCAGCTCCACAAGGCGTTGAGCGCGGGCAGCAGATGTTCGCGGTGCTGCAAGGGCACGCGCGCCAGCACTTCGTCCTCGAATGCCGCGATGATCGCGCGGGCTTCGGCGCACAGCCTTGCCCCCGCGCCCGTGAGCGCCAGCCCCTGCGATTTGCCGTCGATCGCGTGGCGTTCGAGCAATCCGGCACCTTCCAGCCGCTTGAGCAGCGGCACCATATTGGCGCGCTGGATATCCAGCTGGCGGCCCAGTGCGCTGGCGGTGATGGCCGGATTGGCGGCGATCATCATCATCACCGATGCCTCAGACTGGCGCAGGCCCAACGCGGCAAGGCGCGCAGAAAGCTCTGCCCCCGTGGCATTGGCCGCACGGCGCAGCGCATAACCGGGAAATATCTTCAGCGGATCATCCATCGATAGAGGCCATAGCGATTGTTGTTGCATATAACAATCCTTGAATCTACAGCGCGGGCCGAGAAAAGCGAACGGGCGCGAGTCGTCCCGCTATTTAGGCCCGTAATCAGGAGAGCAATCATGGCCCAGCCTTCCCAGCCCGATCCTCGCCCGCAGGAAGATACCGTCAAATGCGAAGTCGCCGATGGCATCGCCTGGGTCAGCTTCAACCGGCCCGACAAGCGCAATTGCATGAGCCCCAAATTGAACCGGCAGATGCTGAAGGTGATCGAAGACCTGGAATTCCGCGATGATGTGCAGGTGCTGGTGCTCACCGGTGAAGGCAGCGCCTGGTCGGCGGGCATGGACCTGCTCGAATATTTCCGCGAGGCCGAACAGGTCGGCCTGTCGCAGGTGCGCAAGCATCAGCGCGAAGCCTATAGCTGGTGGGAACGCCTGCGCTGGTTCGAAAAGCCCACCGTGGCGATGATCAACGGCTGGTGCTTTGGCGGCGCCTACGGCCCGCTGTTCGCCTGCGATCTGGCCTTCTGTTCGGATGAGGCGCAATTCGGCCTTTCCGAAATCAACTGGGCGATCCTGCCCGGCGGCGGCGCGAGCAAAGTGGCGGCCGAACTGCTGCCGTTCCGCGATGCGATGTATCACGCGATGATGGGCGAAAACCTCACCGGCCCGCAGGCTGCCGCGCTGCGCATGGTCAATGAATCGCTGCCCGCCGATCAGCTGAAGGCGCGGGTTGTCGAGGTTTGCGAAGTGCTGAAGAAGAAGGACAGCCAGGCTCTGCGCGCCACCAAATGGGCGATGCGGCGGGTGATGGAAATGACGTATGACAATGCCGAGGATTATCTCATCCGCGCGCAGGAAGCATTGAACCAGTTCGGCGGGGTGGAAAGCCGCAAGGAGGCCACGCGCCAGTTCCTCGATGCCAAGACCTTCAAACCGGGGCTGGGCGTGTTCGACAAGAGCACGCTGGGGAAGGACTGATCCGGCAAGCCTCCTCCTTTTCGAAGGAGGCGCTACCTTCTGCTCCCCTTTCCAAGAGCCTGGGCTTTTCCGGAGTTCCACGATGACCACCACCCGCCGTTTCACCAACGCCCAGATCGATCGCCTGCTGCGCCCGAAGTCGGTCGCCGTCATAGGTGCCTCAGATCGCCACGGCGCGCTGGGCTGCACGCTGCTGAACAATCTGGTGCAGTATGAATTTTCCGGCGCGATCTATCCGGTCAACCCCAAGCGCGACCAATTGCAGGGGCTGAAGGTGTGCAAGGATGTGTCCGAACTGCCCGACGGGGTCGATTGCGCGGTGCTGGCGATCCCGCGCGCCTCCGTGGTCGATACCGTGCGGCAATTGGCACAGAAAGGCTGCGGCGCGGCGGTGATCTATGCCGCGGGCTTTTCCGAAAGCGGCGAGGAAGGCGCGAAGGATCAGGCTGAACTGGCCCGCATCGCCGCCGAACATGGCATGATAATTGAAGGCCCCAATTGCCTGGGCTGCACCAATTATGTCGAACGCATCCCGTTGACCTTTGTCGAAACCAACATGCAATCGCCGCCCAAAGGCATGCGTGCGGTGGGCATCGCCAGCCAGTCGGGCGCGCTGGCGGCGGTACTGGCAACCACGCTGCATCCGCGCGGCTGCCATGTCTCCACATCGGTTTCCACCGGCAATGAAGCGGCCAGCGGCGTGGAAGATTACGTCGAATGGCTGGTGGACGATCCTGCCACCCATGTGATTGCCATGTATGTGGAAAATTTCCGCCGCCCCGCCGCCTTCATCGCTGCCGCGCGCCGCGCGCGGGCAGCGGGCAAGCCGATCGTGCTGCTGCATCCGGGCCGCAGCGACAAGGCGCAGGCGAGCGCTGCCACCCACACCGGGGCGATGGCGGGCGATTTCAAACTGATGCGGGCCAGGCTGGCGCGCGAAGGGGTGATCTTCGCCGAAACGCTGGAGGAACTGGCCGATATCACCACCATCGCGCTCACCTGCCCCACGCTGCCCGGCACGAATATGGTGGTGCTGGGCGATAGCGGCGCGCTGCGCGGCCTCGCCTTCGATCTTGCCGAGGATATCGGGCTCGACCTGCTTCATCTGGACGATGGCAACAGCCCGCGCCTGCGCGAAGTGCTGCCCGATTTCGTGCCCGTGTCCAATCCCACCGACATCACTGCGATCGGCCTGTCGGAACCCGAAATCTACACCCGGCTGCTTACCGCACTGCTGGAGGATGAGCGGGTGGGATCGGTGGTGGCCAGCATCATCCAGTCCGATCCGGTCACCTCGCAGATCAAGTTCCCCGCGATCCAGAAGGTGCTCGACGGGCACAGCTTTGCCAAGCCGCTGGTGTTTGCCGGGGTGGACGAGGGCGCGAATGTGCCCGCCCATTTCATCGAGGGGCTGCGCGCGGTTGGCATTCCGTGGTTTCCCAGCACCGAACGCGCCTATCGCGCCATCGCCCGACTGGCCGATCTGGCGCAGCGCGATCTGGCGGACCGTTCGGGCGATCCGCTGCCCGTTCCCGACATCGCAGGGCACAGCGGGGTCATTCCCGAATATCGCGCCAAGGCGCTGCTGGCGCCGCTGGGCATCCCCTTTCCGC
>JBGSLI010000477.1:0-15080 GCA_041740775.1 Alteraurantiacibacter sp.
CTTGATCGTGCCCGGCATCCCGAAATGGCTGTGCGGGATCATTTTCATGTCGGTCAGCATCGCCAGCATCCGCGAGACCGCGAACACGCTGGCGATCAGGCCTGACGCCGTGGCCACCAGCGCCAGCGCCACTGTAAGGTAGAAGCCTGTCGGCCCAAGCGCGGGCTGGGCGGCCTCGGCCAGCGCGTAGTCCTTGGTCGCCACGATCCGGTCGAGCGGCAGGCTGGAGCCGACCGCGAAGGCGACAAGCAGGTAGACGACGACGCAGATGGCGATCGACCAGACGATGGCCCGGCCCACGTTACGGTGCGGATTGGTCACCTCGGCGCCGCTGTTGGTGATGGTCGTGAACCCCTTGAAGGCGAGGATGGACAGCGCGACCGACGCCACGAACCCACTTGCTCCGAAATCTCCGTCCGTCGCCTCGAACGAGATGCCGCTTGCCCAAAGACAGGCCGCTCCGAACAGCGCGATGCCTCCAACCTTCAGCGCGGCCATGATAATCGACAAAAGCCCTACGGTTCGGTTGCCGGAAACGTTCACCAGATAAGCGAAGACGATCAGCCCAACGCCGAGAATCGGTACGAGCATGCTGTCCGGATCGCCGCCGAACGCCCGCAGCGTGTAGGTTCCGAAGGTGCGCGCGACGAGACTTTCGTTGATGACCATCGACAGCGCCATCAGCAAGGCGGCGCCCGCCGCGACCGTCGTCGGACCGTAGGCTTTCTTCAGTATCATCCCGATGCCGCCCGCCGACGGAAATGCATTCGACACCTTGATGTAGGTGTAGGCGCTGAAGGCGGTCACCACCGCGCCCACGACGAAGGAGAGTGGGAACATCGGTCCTGCAAGCTCTGCAATCTGGCCCGTCAGCGCAAAAATGCCCGCACCGATCATCACACCGGTGCCCATCGCCACCGCACCGGGCAAGCTGATGCTGTTCTTCTGGTAATCGTTTCGCATCAATTTTCCTTCGTTGGCTTCCCCGCAGAGATGCCCAGCGCAACTGCGTCACCAGCCCGATGTCGAATACTGTTCATGCCGCCAGCCCAGGGCTTCTGCTGCCGGGTTCGCCGCCGAAATGCACCAGCAGGAAGTTGCCCGGATGATGCCCGCCACTGTCTTCACGACGGCCCTGTCCTGCGGTCGAATGAGGCACCTGAACCGTGACCGGTCATTCATCTGCCGCCTCCACGGCCTGCGCGCCCAGGAGATGACGACGGGCCAGCCAGATCACGAGCGGCGGAATGACGAGCCATTGCAGGAGCGGACTCAGCCCGGTGCCCAGGAGCGGCACAATTGGCATCAGGTCCGAATAGCTCCAGCGCGGGTCTATCTCGGTAAAATAATACTCGAACATCACCGTAAGAACGATGCCGACGATGAGAAAGGTCAGAGTCGGAAGGCGTGTCGGCTTAAGTATCCAGTTCCGTTCGTGTGCCGACAGAGCGGCAATCCAGAATGCCGTCAACGCGATACCGACATCGCCAATAGCTGCCGACAAGCAGAGCATTGTCGCCTCCCAATGCGGCGCTTCGGCCATTCCGCTATAGGTTGGTACGTGGATGAATTCCCATACGAAGTGCAGCAGGAACGAAAAGAAGGCGACCGGCAACTCGGGTGCCCGCCAAAGGCCTGCCGGTCGGGAGCGGTATTCCGGTGATGCGCTGCTAACAGGCTTATTCGTGTTCTGTGCCATCAGACCACCGCGACGGCCTTCGTCAGAAGGTCGCGCACCTCCGCATCGATGGCCACCGGTTCGGCGTTCCTGATCGCTTGCATTGAATAGCCCCTAGATTTCAAAGGTCCCGAACCTGGAACATGGAAGTCAGCAAAGCAGCACTTGCTGCAGCTACGCACATGATCGGTTGTGCGGCAATGGCGATAGCGCCCTACGGCGTGATCGCGACCTTCAGGACTCCGTCCCGCTGATGAGAAAACATTTCGTAAGCCTCCACGATATCGTCGAGCGAGAATCGGTGCGTGACCAATGGCCGTGTATCGACGCTCCCTGCGGCAATGACGTCCATCAAGCGCCGCATGCGCTCCTTTCCACCCGGACACAGCGTTGTGACAATCCGGTTGTCGCCCAGGCCGGCCGAAAAGGCATCCAGGGGAATTTTCAGGTCACTCGAATAGACGCCCAGTGAAGAAAGCGTTCCGCCGGGGCGCAACACGCGAAGGGCGCTTTCGAAAGTGGTCTGCATGCCGAGTGCCTCAATCGCGACATCGACACCGCGGCCGCTGGTGATCCGCCGGATCTCGTCGACCGGATCGACCTTGGAAAAGTCAACGACATGCGTGGCGCCCATCGCCTTTGCCATCTCTATCCGGGCTGCAATGCCTTCCACCGCGATAATCGTGGTCGCGCCCATCATATGGGCCCCTGCGGTTGCGCAAAGCCCGATCGGGCCCTGAGCGAATACCGCAACACTGTCGCCGATCCGGATTCGGCCCGATTCCGCGCCACTGAAGCCGGTCGACATGATATCGGGGCACATCAGGACCTGTTCGTCTGTCAGCCCGTCGGGAACCGGGGAAAGATTGGCCATCGCATCGGGCACCAGCAGATATTCCGCCTGCGCGCCATCGATCGTGTTGCCGAAGCGCCAGCCTCCCATGGGTTTCCAGCCCGTCCCCTCCTGCCCGCCGCATTGCGAGTGAAAGCCGCACAGCGAGGCATGGGATGTCCCCGAAGGCGTGATAGCCCCGGCAATCACGCGTTGCCCCTCGCTATAGCCGACGACGGCAGATCCAAGCTTTTCGATTATGCCGACCGGTTCATGTCCCACCGTCAAGCCTTTCGCGACGGGATATTCGCCTTTGAGGATATGAACGTCCGTGCCGCAGATGGTCGTGGTGGTAACACGGATTAATGCATCGAGCGGGCCGACATCGGGAACGGGCTTCTCGTCAAGAACGATCCGGCCCGGTTCGACGAAGATGGCAGCTTTCATTCGCGCACTCATGTGTATTCTCCCAGTCTTGCACACCGAGGTGCGGTGCAATGCTATCGCGGCTCCCGTGCTTTGGCACTTTCCGTCGCCGCCGGAAGGCAGCCGATGGCCTGCGCACGGAGGAACAGCAGGCTCGGCAGGGCACAGATTCCCCCGACCATGACAGCGAACAAGGCGTTCGCCACACCGATTGCTTCGAGATCGAACCAGCCGGCAAAGCGCGGGATGCATGCAATCAATAACACAAAAGCGGATGCGGCGCCCGTTACGATGCGCGAAGCATGACCCTTCATGCCGCTCAGGATTGTCAGCGTCGCAATCAAGGCGGAAATCAACACGAAAAATGCCAATGTCCGCGCATGTTCAATGCTTGCTCCGGCGCCGAGGACGGTAATGAACTGCCACCCTATGCCGAGCGCCACTGCGAACCCGGTGGCACAGATCGTCAGGGTCTGGCGTGGGCTGAAGAAGCCATGCGGACGCTGCACGGAATTTGCGATCGCAAGGCCGGGCTTTTGCTGGAACCCCAGAATTGCTGCCGGATGGATGAACAGCTCCAGCAACACGATATGAATTGGCAGATACAATAGCGGGTAATCGAGCAGCGGGATTGCCGCAGCGGTTGTTACCAGAGGGATATGCACGATCAGCAGAAAGGCAAAGCTGCGACTGAGATTGCGGGAAAGCTGCCGCCCCTCGGCGATTGCCTTCACGATGGTTCCGAAATTATCGTCCATCAGCACGATCGAGGCGACTTCGCGGGCGCTCTGCGTTCCTCTCAGCCCCATCGCAATCCCGATATCGGCAGCCTTCAGCGCAGGGACGTCATTGACGCCATCACCCGTAACCGCCGTGATGGTGCCACCTTCGCGCGAAGCTTCCACGAGTTTTGCCTTCTGGCCCGGAGATGCCCGCGCAACGACATCGAGAGTGCGCAGAAAATCCCGATCACCGGCATCGAGCCGACGTTCCAGTTCGTCGCCCGACATGACCAACGGCTCGGCTGCGAGCCCTGCCTCGCGCGCGATAGCCCGGGCGGTGCCGGGGTGATCCCCGGTGACCATGATAATCCGGATTCCGGCAGCCCGGGCACTGGTTACCGCATCGCAGACGCCTGCGCGGACCGGATCGGCAATTCCGATCAGGCCCGCAAAGGTGAAGCCGTGGGATGGCTCCCGGTTCCCGATCGGTCCGCAGACAAAGGCGCAGGCAATGACTTTCTGGCCGCCTCCGGAAAGCTCGCCAAGCTGTTGCTCGACAATCGCTGCATCCGCCGGCTGAAGGTTGCACATTGCCAATATCGTTTCCGGCGCGCCCTTGGCGACAGCAATCGATCCCGCCGGGCCAGCCCAGACGGCGACCTCTTTCCGCCGCGCTTCGGTGAAGGGGTAGGTCTGGGAAAGCGTCCAGTCAGAAGTGACAGCGGGAGCGGCCGCCCGAAGCGCCTCGTCGAGCGGGTCGTGCGATCCGGTCCGTGAGGCCATTGCCGCCAGTTCGAGCAACCGTTCGGGTGCGGTGCCGGGCGCCGCGCGCAGTTCCTTTATGCGCAACCGGCCCTCGGTGATGGTCCCCGTCTTGTCGCTGCAGATCACCGCGACCCTGCCGATATTCTCGATGGCCACCGCGCGGCGCACCAGCGCCTTGCTCCGAGCCAGACGATAAGCCCCGACGCCGAGAAAAAAGGTCAGGGCAACCGGAAACTCTTCGGGTATGGCGGCGACCGCAAGGACTGCGGCACTCAGAAATGCATCGACCAGCCCGTGTCCCTGGTAGAGCCGTATGCCGGCCAGCAGCAGGCATAATGCGAGCGCAACGATCAGCAACAGCCGGACGAGGTGGGCCACTTCGTGCTGCAGAGGGGTGCGCTCATCGCGTGATCCGGTCGCGGCCTGGACGATTTCGCCGTAGATACAATCGCGCCCGGTAAACAGGAGCCGCACGCGCGCGGTCCCGGTCAGCAGGCGGGTGCCGGCGAAGACCCAGCTTTCCTCTACCGGAGCTGAAGCACCGGGCGGTATCGGGTGCTTGGCTACAGGATAGGCTTCGCCGCTGAGCGAGGATTCATCCGCCTGCAGATCATTTCCAGCCAGAACCACGCCATCTGCCGGAAACGCTTCGCCCGCAGCGACAAGGACGAGATCGCCGGGCACCAGCTCGTCTGCCGCGACCTGCCGCTTCTGCGCCTCGCGGATCACCACCGCGCGGGTTGCCAGCGCACTTCTCAGCCCCTTCATCGAGGCTTCGGTGCGGCGATGGAGATAGAAGTCCATGCCGACAAGGGGTAGCAGCGCGAGCAGGAGGACGAGAGCATCGGTCAGTTCACCAAGCGCGGCGAACACAAAACTTGTCGCGAGCAGAAACCACAGCATCGGATCGCGCGCGGTATCGCCGATGAGGTGGCGCACCGACCGGGCCCGGTATTCGGCAATGACATTGTCGCCAAAGCGGCCCCTGAGGGATGTTGCTTCGGCTTCGGTGATCCCGTCCAGGCCCGTGGAGAGAAGCAAGGCTTCCCTTTCCGGGGGGATGTCCCGCCTCATGGCTGCTCTGGTGCCACGCGCACTATTCCCGCACGACCATGACCGAGCATTTGGCATGGCGGACCACGCGGGACGCATTGGCACCCAGAAGATAGTCTTTCATCTCCGGCCTGTGCGAAGCCAGGACGATCAGTTCGGCTTCGAAGCTTTCGGCTGCCTCGATCAGACCGGCATAGACGCTGCCGCTCCGGACAATCTTTTCGACTTGCCTGTCGCCCGCATGATCGCGCGCAACCTTCATCAACCTGATCCTCGCGTCTTCCATGATCGCCCGCACCGAGGAGATCGACCATTGCGCCTGCAGCATCAGGACAGCGTCGGGAACGACATAGGCCATTGCGATCTGCGCCTCCAAACAGTCGGCGAGGGCGAGCCCCGTTGCGATCGGCTTCGCCCATGAGCTCGGCTCATCCAGATCGATGGCGACTAGGATCCTAGAATACATGGCCCATTTTCCCCGGCTGGACGAAACGCCCGCTGCGAATATCACATGACGAGTGCTGGCAGTAGTTGTTCGTGTCCGGTCGGACCTGACGGCAAGGGCTTGCCGGCGTCAAACCACCGTGCCCACCATAGACCCGATCCCGGCCGTTACCGCCATGGCCGTCGCCCCCCAGAAGGAGACCCGCAGGACGGCCTTGCCCATCGGAGCGCCGCCTGCCTTCGCCCCGATCGCACCCAGCCCGGCCAGGAACACCAGCGAAGCCAGCGCGACGCCCGCCACCAGTGCGGTTCCCATCGGCATCAGGCTGGCCACGACCAGCGGCAGCGCCGCACCTCCTGTAAATGTGGCGGCGGATGTCAGTGCGGCCTGCACCGGGCGCGCGGTGGTGACATGCGTTATGCTGAGTTCGTCCCGCGCATGGGCTGAAAGCGCATCATGGTCCGTCATCTGCCGGGCGACTTCGTCGGCGGTTGCCTTATCGACCCCGCGCTGCTGATAGATGTCGGACAATTCGGCCAGTTCAGACTCGGGGGAGGCGGCAAGTTCGGCGCGCTCGCGGGCAAGGTCGGCCGCTTCGGTATCTGCCTGCGAACTGACGGAGACATATTCCCCTGCTGCCATCGACATCGCTCCCGCGACCAGGCCGGCAACGCCGGCAAGCATGATCTCGCTGCGGCCCTGCGCCGCGGCCGCGACACCGAGGATAAGGCTCGCGGTTGAAACGATGCCGTCGTTCGCCCCGAGAACTGCCGCGCGCAGCCACCCGATGCGCGCGACAAGGTGAAGCTCGCGATGGGTGCTGGGCATTCTGTCTTTCTCCCAAGTTTCAGGCCAAGGATGGCGGTCGCAGATCCGGTCTCGTCCGTCCTGCACCGATAATGGCCGTTACCGCCATGGCCGTCGCCCCGGATGCGTTCCTTTTCACACTGCCAGGCGCAGGGCAAGTCCGCCCAGTGCCGCTGCTGCCAGCACCCTTGTCACAGACCATTTCGCTCTGAACAGCAGCAAGCCCGCGAGCGCGGCGATCAATCCGGCGCGCCAGTCAAAGCTCGACCAGACAGGGGTGTAGAGACGCAGCGCGCCTGCCTCCCACTCGCCCACCCGCGCGAACATGACATGGATTGCAAACCATGCCGCAAGGTTGGCGATCACGCCGACGACGGCCGCAGTCAAGGCTGCGAGGCCACCTTTCAGCTTCACCGCATCGCGCAGCCGATCGATCCACGGGGCGAAGGTGAAGATCCAGAGGAAACAGGGTGCGAACGTCACCCAGGTCGTCAGCCCGGCGCCAATCGTACCGGCAAGCAGCGGCGAGAATGGTTCCGGAGCGCGGAACGCCGCAAGGAACCCGACGAACTGCGTGACCATGATCAGCGGGCCGGGCGTTGTTTCCGCCATGCCCAGGCCATCAACCATCTCGCCTGGCTGGAGCCAGCCGTAACCCTGCACCGCTTCCTGCGCCATATAGGCGAGCACGGCGTAGGCACCGCCAAAGGTTACGACGGCCAGCTGCGAGAAGAAGGTGCCGATGTCCCACAATATGTGCTGCCGCCCGAGCGTGAGGAACACCACCACCATCGGTGCCGCCCAGATTGCCGCCCAGAGCAACGCAGTGCCGAGCGTCTGTGCCCAGGGCCGGGGTCCGGCGGGTATCGGATCGGCGGAGGTTGCAAGCCCGAGCCAGCCGGGACGAAAGGCGGCCGTTACGATGCCGAGCGCGCCTGCTCCCAGCACCACGAGGGGGAACGAGAGATCGAGGAAGAACACGGCAACAAAAGCTGCGAGCGCCAGCGCCCGCTTGAACCGCGTATCGAGCGCGCGCGCCGCGATCCGAACAAGCGCCTGGGCAACGATTGCCAGCACCGCCGCCTTCACGCCCAGAAAGATTGCCGCGAACCAGGCGAGATTTGCAGCCGCTGCATAAAGCATCGAGAGGCCGAGGATGACAATCGCACCGGGAATGACGAAGAGAATCCCGGCAGCCAGCCCGCCGCGCCAGCCATGTAGCCGCCAGCCGATCCAGGTCGCCAGTTGCTGTGCTTCGGGCCCCGGCAACAGGTGGCAGAAATTGAGCGCGTGGAGATAATCTGCCTCGTTGATCCAGCCGCGCTCCTCGACCAGTTCACGGTGCATCAGGGCAATCTGTCCGGCCGGACCGCCAAAGCTGAGCAGGCCGACTTTTGCAAAGGCGCGCAGCAGCGCGCGGAACGATGGAGGCTCATCGGATCTGGTCATGTGTTACCTCGCAGACAAACGCTCCGCCAGTTGGCGAGAGCGACGAGGCAACGCTTGGGCCAAGGTGGCCTGACCGGGAGGTTGCTTTGCCCCGGCTTCGTGATCCTGACGCACGGTCCGGTAGAGTCAATGCCGAAACAGAGACTTTGCCAATTGGACCCGCGCAGCCTTGCGAAGCCCGATGGGTGAACCGCGCGGATAACCGACGGATCAGCCGGGCAGCCGGAAACTCCCCTAAAAGGCCAGCAGCCAAGTCCGGAATCGGCATTGATGTTGTTGACCCATCCGGCAATCGCCAGGACACCACTCCAACTCCCTATTTATCTAATGGGGATTAAGTTGCAAGCGGATGGCTATTTGGGCTTGGCGCACCGTTTCAGGCCTGCGTCCGGCCCGGTCAGATGACTCCGGCGGCGTAAACGACCAGCCAGGCCGCGGGCAGCAGCAGTAGCTGGGCAAGGAGGGTTCCGGCCACCCGGCTCAAGGACAACCACACGATGGTGCGACGAAACCGCGCTTCATCCACGGCCCCGGCGACGACATCGTCGGTCATGACCGAAAGCTGGGGATCGATCAGGATGAACAGCAACAGCGTTGCAACGCCATTGACGATTGCCGAGAGCTGGGATGCGGTAACGCGGTATTCGGGATAAAGATAACCGGCATAGAGCGAGGCGATCACTCCGACGGTGAGCAGGGCCTGGGCGAGAACGTTCAGACCGATCACCTTCATCGGCAGCCCTCCGACCTTTCGCAAGCCTGAGACATTTTCCCGCGCGGGAACGGTACTGGTTCGGCGAATGTAGCCGATCCCGCCTTTGGTAAAGCCGTGCAGAAGCAGACGTCCTATTGACCTGTGCTCCTGGAAATGGCCGATTGCGCTGCAAAACCACCGTTGGACAGTCGGGACCATGATCGCACCGACCACGGCAGCAGCCGTTGCCGACAACAGGATGATCCTGAATTCGCCAAGCAGGGCCTCGCCTGCCCCGGCGGCCAGCGCAATTTCGATCCGCTTGGCGAGAAATGGCCCCAGAAAGCTGTTGGACAGGCGCGATACCAGCACAAGGACATTGAAGAGCGCGAAGGACACGGCGATACGCCGGGTGCGCACGCCGGCAATACGCGCGGCATAGGCGAGGGCACCGATCAGGTGGATGCTGAAGGTTAACAGGCAGATCAGCAGCAATTGGTTGTCCATGACTTGCGGCTCCTGCTGCGGGTAGGTTATCCCCTACCGGGGCAATGGGCATTAAGTGGCCAGACAGGCTTCTGGCAATGGTGTAATCGGGACGGTGGCATTTTTGGCACGACATCATCGGGAGGGTGGGATTTGAGCTTCGGTCAGGGCGCGATTCTGGCGATCCTGCTGGTGATGCTTGTCACCTATGCAACCGAGCGCTTCAGGGTTGAAATTGTCGCGCTGAGCGGACTTGCTGCGGGCTTTGCGCTGGGCGTGGTGCCGGTGCAGTCGGTTTTCACAGGATTCGCCAACCCGGCGGTGATCACGGTGGTCGAGATCCTGCTGGTGGTAGCAGCGCTCTCGCGCACGCGCATCATAGACGATTTCGCGCGGCGTATCGCCTCCAGGTGGGAAGGCGAGACAGCTGTTCTGCTGTTCCTGTGCGCGACCGGGGCTGTGCTATCCATCTTCATGAACAATATCGGCGCGCTCGCGCTATTGTTTCCGGTCGCCATATCGGTCTGCGCCCGGCTCAAGATCGCTCCGACAAAGGTTCTCATGCCCTTGTCTTTCGCCACCTTGCTCGGCGGAATGTGTTCGCTGACCGGCACCCCCGCCAACCTTGTCGTCAACGAATGGGTGGTGAATGAAACCGGGCGTAATCTCGGCTATTTCCAACTGGGCATGATCGGGGGTCCGCTCGCTGTGGTTGGTATCGTGTGGGTGGCACTGGCCGGGCCGCGTATTTTCGGGCGTTCCGCTGAAGTTTCCGCGTCCATGCTCGATGCCGGACCCGCCGATTTCCTGGCTGAGCGGGTCATTTCGCAAGGCAGTGAATGCGCTGGTATGCGGGTTCCCGACCTGGAGGCGAAACTGGGCATTCGCATCCATGGCGTCGTGCGGCACGGCACCCACGTCTTCGCCCGCCGCGCGGATATCGTCATTGCCAATGGCGATATTGTTCTGATCGAAGGCAATATCGCGCAAATAGAAGAGCTTGAGGAATCGGGCGCTTTCGAGACGGTCCGCAGGGCAAGCGACGATGCCCTGACCGAAGTTGTGGTGATGCCCGAAAGCCTCCTGCTCGGATCGCGGGTCGAGGATGCCGATCGCTACGGACTTGGTGAGGTCCGGGTCCAGGCAGTGGCGAGCCGGCGAGGACGGGTGGAGGGAAGGTTTGCCGATCTGGCAATCTCCATGGGCGATGTTCTTGTGCTGGCCGGAGAACGGGATGCGGTTCACCGCCTGGCAAGCGAATGCGGCTTGCTCGTGCTTTCGCCGCGCAGGCCGTCACGCCTGCTCAAGCGCGCGCCGCTTCCGTTAGCGATCTTTGCCGGGGGTGTTCTGGCCGCAGCGTTTGATCTGCTGCCAACCCACATCGCCTTTGGTGCGGTGGTGCTCGGCCTGGTGATTACCGGCAGTCTGAATTTGCGCAACGCCTTGCAGGATCTCAACTGGGGTATCGTCCTGCTGCTCGCGGCGATGATCCCGCTGGGGCTTGCGGTAGAGGAGACAGGGGCCGCGCGGCTTATTGCGAACGGGATCGCCACATGGCTGCCAGCGGGGGAACCATTGGTCGTGGTCCTCGCGGTCCTCGCCCTCGCGGTGGTCATCACGCCTTTCATCGACAATGTTTCGACGGCGATCGTGCTCAGTCCGATCGCGGCCGGCCTGGCGACACGGACCGGCACGCCGGTCGAACCCCTCCTGATTGCCGTCGCGATAGGAGCCTCGCTCGATTTTCTGACGCCCTTCGGGCATCACAACAATGCGGTGGTGATGGGGGCGGGCGGTTACCGTTTTCTCGACTTCGCCAGATTGGGTGCGCCGCTAACGGTGCTTTGCCTGGCGACTGCCGGCCTGACATTTGGCTGGCTGCTGGCCATCTGATGGTTGCAAGAATTGCTTTCATGGGCTAAATGCCTACTTACAAGATAGGGAATGACGATGATCTCGAACAAGGCCAAATATGCCTTCAGGGCATTGCTGGCGATAGCGGCGGCGCCTGTGGGTGAGGCCATAACCAGCGCCGAGATTGCGCGGCGCTACACCATTCCGCACAAGTTTCTCGAACAGATCCTGCTCGATCTGAAGAAGGCCGGCATCCTCGACAGTCGCCGCGGAAAGAGCGGCGGCTATGTCATGCTCCGGCCCGCAGATACAGTAAGTTTCGGCGAAGTTCTGCGGATTTTCGAAGGCCCGCTTGCGCCCCTGCCCTGTCTCTCGCGCCAATCCTACCGGCGGTGCGAGGATTGCGTGAGCGAAGCGAACTGTGAGATCAGGCGCGAATTTGGCCGGTCCTACGATGCCAGCAGACAGGTGCTGGACGCGCGGACCATTGGCGATGCTCTTACCAATACGCCTTTTGGCACCCCCTTGCCGCTGGACGATCGCCGCGCCGGGTAAGGCGCCGCAAAATATATTATTGCATTTCCCTAGTTCGCCGATAGGCTTTATTGACATTGATTCGGTCGCCCCGTTTCCGGGCGATCCTGGCTGCAGGGAGACAATGCAAATGAAAATCACTTCAAAATGGCGCGTCGGCGCAATCGGCATATTGCTCGGCAGTGCGGCTTTCGCATTATCTGCCTGTTCGCAGGGCGGTGAACAAGCGGACGGCGAAGGCGCAATCGAACTTCTCAATGTTTCCTATGATCCGACTCGTGAGCTTTACGAGGAAATCAATCCCCTGTTTGCCGCGCGCTGGAAGGAACAGACCGGGCAGGATCTGACGATCAACATGAGCCATGGCGGTGCCGGCAAACAGGCGCGCGCGGTGATTGACGGGCTCGACGGCGATGTGGTGACCTTGGCGCTGGCTTATGACATCGATGCGATTGCCGAGCAGACCGATGCGCTGAGCGAAGGCTGGCAGGAACGGCTGCCCAACAACAGCGCCCCATATACCTCCACTATCGTCTTCCTGGTTCGCGAGGGCAATCCCGAAAACATCAACGATTGGGGCGATCTAGTCCGCGACGGTGTGGAAGTTATCACCCCCAACCCCAAGACCAGCGGCGGCGCGCGGTGGAATTTCCTGGCGGCCTGGGCATATGCCCGCGAAGAATTCGGGTCGGACGAGGCGGCCGAAAATTTTGTTCGCGAACTCTATCTGAACGTGCCCGTTCTCGACAGCGGCGCGCGCGGTTCGACCACCACCTTTACCGAACGCCAGATTGGCGATGTGCTGCTGGCCTGGGAAAACGAGGCGTTTCTGGCCTTGCAGGAACTGGGCGAGGATTCCTTCGATATCGTGGTGCCCTCGGTCTCGATCCTGGCCGAGCCGCCGGTAACCGTGCTCGATGGGAATGCGGCGCGCCACGGCACCACGGAAGTGGCGCAGGCCTATCTGGAATTTCTCTACACGCCCGAAGCGCAGGACATCATCGGCAAGAATTTCTATCGCCCCACGGGTGAAGCGGCGCGCGCAAAATATGCCGATTTCTTCCCGCAAGTGAACCTCGTTACCGTGGATGGTGCGTTTGGCGGCTGGCAGGCCGCGCAGGAACGCTTCTTCAATGATGGCGGGGTGTTCGACAGGATCTATTCCGAAAACCGGAACTAAGGGAAACCATCATGGCGACCGCATTGAGCAGTCAACTGCAGATGCCGCCCCTTGACCGGCCAGGGGTTAGCACGAAGCGCAATACCATCATTCCCGGCTTCGGCCTGACCATGGGGCTGACCCTGGCCTGGCTTTCGCTGATCGTGCTGATTCCGCTGAGCGCGGTTTTCATCCGCGCATCGGGGCTGGGACCGGTCGAATTCATCGAAGTCGGTTTTTCCGACCGGGCTTTGGCCGCCTATCGGGTCAGCTTCGGCACCGCCCTTGCTGCGGCTATCACAAACGCAGTCTTTGGCATGGTCATCGCCTGGGTCTTCGTGCGCTACGATTTTCCCGGCAAGCGCATTTTCGACGCTTTGATCGACCTGCCTTTTGCCTTGCCCACGGCTGTGGCGGGCATCGCGCTTACCGCCATATATGCCGGAAATGGCTGGATCGGGCAGTATCTCGAACCCCTCGGCATCAAGATTGCCTATAACCCGATCGGGATAACCATCGCGCTGATCTTTATTGGCCTGCCTTTCATCGTGCGTTCGGTAGAGCCGGTGCTCGCCGATCTGAGTGCAGAGGTGGAGGAAGCCGCCCTGTCGCTGGGGGCAACCCCTGTGCAGCTGTTCTTTCGCATCATCCTGCCCGCAGTGATGCCCGCCCTTCTCACAGGCTTTGCCCTGGCGCTGGCGCGCGGTGTGGGCGAATATGGATCGGTCATCTTCATCGCCGGAAATATGCCCTTCAAATCGGAAATTGCCCCGCTTCTGATCGTGACACAGCTCGAACAATATAATTATGCGGCGGCCACGGCCATTGCGTTGGTGATGCTGCTGGTTTCCTTTGCCATGCTGCTGTTCATCAATCTGATCCAGGCCTGGAGCAGGCGGAGGATGCAGTCATGAGCCGGTCTGCGACACACAGCAGGGGGTCTGCAGCACTGACACTGATCGCCCTGGGCTTTCTTTTCGTTTTCCTGCTGCTGCCGCTGATTGCGGTTTTCGGAGAAGCGCTGTCGCGCGGTTTCTTCACCTATTTCTCGGCGCTGACAGAACCCGATGCACTGTCGGCCATCAGGCTTACGCTGACCGTGGCAGCGATCGCTGTGCCGCTGAACATCGTGTTTGGTGTGGTTGCCGCCTGGGCGATCGCCAAGTTCGATTTTCCCGGCAAGAGCGTGCTGATCACCTTCATCGATCTGCCCTTTTCGGTTTCTCCGGTTGTGGCGGGCCTGGTCTATGTCCTGTTGTTCGGCATGCAGGGCTGGATTGGTCCATGGCTGCGCGACAATGACATCCAGATCATCTTTGCCGTGCCGGGTATTGTGCTGGCCACGATCTTTGTGACCTTTCCATTCGTCGCCCGCGAACTCATCCCGCTGATGCAGGAACAGGGGCGTGATGATGAAGAGGCGGCACTGTCGCTTGGCGCAGGTGGGTTGCAGACATTCTTTCGCGTGACGCTGCCCAATATCCGCTGGGGCCTGCTGTATGGTGTGTTGCTGTGCAACGCCCGCGCGATGGGAGAGTTTGGAGCGGTCTCGGTTGTCTCGGGCCATCTGCGCGGGCTGACCAACACCATGCCGCTGCATGTCGAGATCCTCTACAACGAATACAATTTTGTCGCCGCCTTCGCTGTCGCATCGCTGCTGGCCATGCTCGCGCTCGTGACACTGGTGCTCAAATCCATCCTCGAATGGCGCTTCGGCCTCGCCCATGGAGGGGCAGTCCATTGATAAATCTTGATCAGATTTCGAAGAACTTCGGTAGTTTTCAGGCATTGAAAGCCATCGACCTGGAAGTTCGCGACGGCGAATTCCTTGCCCTGCTCGGCCCGTCAGGATCGGGCAAGACGACCCTGCTGCGGATCATCGCCGGCCTGGCCTTTCCCGATCATGGCAGGGTTTCCTTCAACGGCGATGACGTCACCAATCTGAAAGTGGCGGACCGCAAGGTGGGCTTCGTGTTCCAGCATTATGCGCTGTTCAAACACATGACCGTCGCCGACAACGTCGGATTCGGATTGTCCGTAAGGCCGCGATCCCAGCGCCCGCCAAAGGCCGACATCCGTGCCAGGGCCGATGAACTGCTCGATCTGGTCCAGCTCGGCGGGCTGGGGACACGCTATCCGGCCCAGCTTTCCGGCGGCCAGCGGCAGCGCGTGGCCT